>QHVR01000551.1 GCA_003223595.1 Acidobacteriota bacterium | reverse complement strand
CGCGCCAAAAGCGGGCGGGGCTCCCGGCGGCAGGTTGGAGGGATTCTGAGCACGCAGACGTGAAGCCGCAGCTGTGCCCAGTATTCCAAGAGAAGTGACGGTCAGGAAATCCCGGCGAGATTTAGACATTCATTCGAACCTGTGAGGTAAACCGTCTACAGTATGGCTCACTGCTCAGTGCTGATCGCGGGCCGGCGAACTATTCGACGGACGGCCTCAGTTCCACCTTCTTCGTAGTAATGGTCACCTGCGTAGAGGGTAGTTTCGGGGGCGGCCAATCTCCCGTGTACGCTTCCACTCTAATTGTTCCTGGGGTGCGGTTCGCCTGCACGATCACTTGCGCCAGCCCATTGAATAGGCTTCGCGTCGGTTCTTTGTCCGATTCCTGGCAGTTGGGATCGCCATTGCCCACTCCAATCAATGCGCCGTCTCCGGTGACTTTGAAGTGAATGGGATAATCCGCGGTCGGAATCGGGCGGCCTTGTTGGTCAAGCACTTCGACCGTGAGGACAACCACGTCTTCGCCATCCGCATTGATCTCATTGCGATCGGGTGTCAGCCGAATCGAGGCTGGCTCGCTTGAGGTCTCTCGTTTTTCCGTGAGCACGACTTTGCCATCCTTAGTGCCGCGCGCTTCCAGCACCCCGGGTTCATAGGAAATCTTCCACTCCAGATGCGACAAAGGCTCGACCTTCTTCGAGCCCTGGCTCTTGCCGTTCAAAAACACTTCTACGGAATCAAGATTGGAGTGCACCCACACGGAGATCGGCTCGCCATTACGCTGATCCCAATTCCAGTGCGGAAATAAATGCAGCACCGGTTCCGATCCCCACCATGCTTTGTAGTAGTAGAAGTGGTCTTTGGTGAAGCCGCAGGTATCGACAATGCCGAATTGCGAACTGACGGAGGGCCATCCATAAGGCGTAGGTTCGCCGCGGTAATCGAAGCCGGTCCAGGCAAATCCTCCGGCCAGCCATTCGCGAGCCGCATAAAACTTCCACCATTCCTCCGCCAATTGCGACCATGCGGTGTGATTCAGGTCGTAGGCGCTGACCCAGTTGCGCAACTTGTCGGTTTCGTAGATACCACGGGTCGAGATCGTGCTCGCCGTCTCGGATCCAACGGACGGCTTACGGGGATGCGCCTTGTGCCATTCGTCGTGCACCTTCAGGTTGTAGTTGAAGCCCATGACATCGAGCTGTTCGGGGAAGTGTGTTTCAAAGGCAGCGTCCACCGCAGCGCTGCAAAGCCGCGTCGGATCGAGTTCGTGCGACCTCGCAATCATCTCATTGATCACACGAATGCCCTGCGGCTGCAGCATCATCGTGTTTTCCTCATTTCCCGTAGACCACAGGATGATCGAGGGAGAGTTGCGGTAGCGCTTGATCATCACTTCGAGCTGCGCCATGCCCTCGGGATTGGAACTCATCTGCCGTGTCTCGCACATCATCATCATGCCCATCTGATCGCAAGCCTCGACCCACTCTGGTGTGGGCATGTTGTGCGAAGTGCGAACCGCATTGCCGCCCATGTCCTTCAATACGGCCAAGCGGTACCACTGCAGGCGGTCCGGCAGAGCTGCGCCTACGCCGGCATGATCCTGATGGTTGCAGGTGCCTTTGATTTCCACGTGCTTGCCATTGAGAAAAAATCCTTTGTCGGGATCCCATGCTAGGGTGCGCACGCCGAAGGTGACGCGCTCGGCATCGCGCAGTTTTCCGGCGGTCTCAATGCTCGCTACGACCGAATATAGGTTCGGAGTCTCTGGCGACCAAAGGGCGGGATTGCTAACACTGGCGCTCGCAGTGAAAGCCACTGATGAATCAGGCGGGACCGACTGCGCGGCTGAATCCGCCGTGGCGACGACCTTGCCTGAATGATCCAGGACTTGCCAGCGGACCCGGGAACTCTCAGGATTAGTCCCCTGGTTCTGCACGACCGTACCGAGAGCAATGGCCGCGGCATTGCCTTTCACACTGGGTCGCACGTACGTTTCCCATCGTGCAAGATGCAGCGAGTCGGTCTTAGTCAGCCAAACGTGGCGATAAATCCCCGCGCCCTCGTAAAACCATCCGTCGCCAAAGCTGGCGTCCATGCGGACGACCAGAAAATTCTTTCCGCTGAAGTTCGCGAAATCTGTGAGGTCGAAACAGAATGGAGCGTAGCCGTTGTCGTTGCGTCCGATGAAGTATCCGTTCAGAAATACGAGCGCGCTGCGAAAGGCTCCGTCGAACTCCACGCTAATACGCCGCCCGGAGTCTTCTTTGCCAAGATTGAACGTACGCCGGTACCAGCCGATGCTCGTCTCCGGATATCGGCGCCCGAGCGGCTTATAGCCATGATCCTGCTGCTCTTCGTCGCGCACGAAGGGCAACTCTACCGCCCAGTCATGCGGCAGGTTCAAGCTGCGCCACTTCGAATCGTCGAACTTAGCCGTGGCAAACTCGAATTCGCCGCTCTTAGCGAAGTCTCCCTGGCCCATACCGAATCCGAGGTCGCGACGCGGATCCGCGGCGTTACCCTGGAAGAACTTCCAATTAAAATCCAACAGAAGTCGCTCGCGGGGAGCAACAGCGCTGGAAAATTCCGCGGAGGGGACGCCGGCATACTTCGCCAGCAGTGCCTGTGCGCGCTCTACCGAACCGCCGACTAGAGTCGTGGCTGAGACTGCAAGTCCAGAGCGAAGCAGATCACGACGGGTAAGAGATGACATGTCGCCTCACAAAAGGGAATCAATTGCGTCTCGCTGCGTGAAATTGCCGTACGCGCGGCGAGTTCGCATTATAAAGGCCCTTTAATCTGTGAGGAATTACTTGTGCAGTTCGACCGAAAGCAGGCGCGCGGTGGCGGCCTTATCGGCGGATTCCTCGTATTCGATCTTCGCAGGCCTGCCCTCGAGGTCGCTGCAAGGTTTGAGATCGCTGCTCGGCTGGAATCCGAGCGCGGTGAAGGAAATTTTGTAATAGTTATCCGAATGTAATGGAATCGTCTTTGCGCCCGACTTTATCGCGAGATCGATGTTCTCTGAATTGCAGTGCACGTCCTGAATGAGGCCGGTCACGAAGCGGCGAGGACCGTGCGCCACAAAGTCGCGTCGGACGAGCCGTGGTCTCGTCTCATTTTCCCCGGTTCCTGCAGAAACCGTGGTGCTGTTGCCGGCTGCCGGCTGGGTATTTATGAGCCGCTGTTCCGTGTTGATGCGCTCGCGATCCGCTTCAAACTCCTGCGCGTGCATGAGCGCGTTCTCGACCCACTCGGTCTCCTGCGGAGTCTTCGCGAGCTTGGCCGCGACCTGCAGCACCATTACGGCATCCTTCCCCCGTTCCATCTCCATGAGGACGTTGGCGACATTCATGCGATAACTGACATTACTGGGCTCGAGACTGACGGCGGTCAAGCCCATGATGTGAGCTTCGTCGAGTTCTCGATGGCGGCTCCCCAGGAACACTGCCAGGCGGTCAAAGCTTGGTGCGAAGGATGGGTTCAGCTGAATGGCGCGCCGCAAACTATTTTCTATCGCGGGCTCTTCTTGCGAAGATATGCGCCCTTGCATCGATATGGCAGCGTAGAAGTAGTGCGCAAGATAGCTCTGGGAATCAGTTGCACTGCCTGGGCGTACCACTTCTTGGCCTCCTCGAGATGGCTGTCGCGGAATTCGAGATAACCCATGGTTTCATGCGCGGAAGTGTTCTTGGGATCCTCTTCTAGTACATGGTCCAGAAGAGCCCGCGAATCCTTCGCTCGCTGGTTGTAGGCGAGAAAATCTGCTCGGAGTGCTTCTGCCTGGACCGGAGTGAGCGACTGGGAAGCGAACTTCGAATCATCGACCTCGGTAGCACTCTTCATCAAAAAGGCTCCCATGTCTGCGCGCACATACAAGTCCAATTGCCGTTGCAGCTTGTTCAGGTCCCCGAACGCAGTCGTGGCAGCCATGATTGGGTCGGTTTTCCTGGCTAGCAGCTCAGCATAATCCGCGAGAGAATTGGTTTTCTGCTTGTAGTCGGTGACCTTAAGATAGTGCACGAGTGCCCAGGACTCGGCATAGAAGATCGAACCCTTTTTCTCTTCGTGGTAGTAAGGAGAATTGTGGTCGACGGCGAATAAGGTCGGCAAAGGAAGCAACCGATTCTGCCGCAGCCACATGATGTTATCGATGCTAGGCTGCCCGAGCAGCACGTCTTTTTCGTGAATATCGGTGTTCTGATAGAACTCAGCCAGACCTTCATTCAGCCAGAGAGGAAGCCACTCTGCGCTTTTGGACATTAGCAGGTGAGTGTATTCGTGGTACACCACCGAATATGGGTGTTCGCCTTCTGCATCGAGCCGCATGAGGATATAGTTTTTCTCTTCAGCGCGTAGAAACAGTCCGCCCAGTTTCAGTTGGCCCTTGGCGAGATAAACCTCCGGTTCCAGCGAGCGGAACTCTTTCTCGCCATTCACCGCCAAAACTATGATCGGCGCGGCGGGATCCAGTTGGGATTTCGGCAGGAGCACGTGAAAAACAGCCCGCATGCGCTCAAACTGGTCTGCGACCCGGCGTGCCTGTTTTTCATTCGAATTGGTGGCGACGACGAAATGCGGACTGCGCACCTCGACCCAGTTCTCGACTTTGTCTCGCGCTGAAGCCAGTGCCGGGGTTAGCAGGAGGGTTGCAATCAGGAGAATTCGTTGACGCATGGCGGAGAGCCACTAGATACATCCGCAGTGACGGGAAGTCAACTAAAATGCGTAAAGCCCTATGGGGCGGGCTTCTTCGGGTTAGTGTTGCTCCTGAACTTCGCCCATGCCCACGATCTTCGATGAAGTGCGGAACTTTTTGTAGTCGCGGAAGCTTTCCTCCCCGTCCATTCTGAAGCCCTTGAGCAGGGCTATTCTCGCGTCGACTTTGAAGGTCAGATATC
>QHVR01000803.1 GCA_003223595.1 Acidobacteriota bacterium | reverse complement strand
CTCCAGCGCGCATGCAACAGAACCGCCCTATCGAAACCGACATTCCGCTGCGCCTGGATCGCCTGAGGTGGTCACGCTGGCATTCGCGCATCATAATCGCTCTGGGCACCTCCTGGCTGCTTGAGTTTCTCGAAGTCACTCTCGTCGGATCGCTTTCCGGAATTCTGGAGAGGAATTCGGGACTGCGGCTTACAGATCCGCAAGTCACCGGCGCTGCTAATCGGCCCCCTGAACGCGACCTGCTATCCTATCGGGTCGTTCCACCAATCTGGGGACACTCTTGCCGACAGATCCAGTCCTGGTCATTCATGGCGGCGCGTGGGCCATGCCCGATGACATGGTTGAGGCCCACATCCGCGGGGTCAATAACGCTCTCTCCGCGGGATGGCGGGTGCTCGAGCGCGGCGGCTCCGCCCTCGATGCTGTCGAAGAGGCCGTCGTCATCATGGAAGACGACGAGACTTTCGATGCCGGGCGCGGTAGCTTCCTCAACCGCGATGGCCGCGTGCAACTCGATGCCCTGATCATGGATGGTGCCACGCTTCGCGCCGGCGGCGTGGGATGCGTCGAGCACCTGCGCAATCCTGTGCGCGCTGCGCGCAAGATCCTGAGCGAAAGCCCGCATGTCTACTTCGTCGCTGAGGGCGCGGAGAAGTTCGCCGCCGAACGCGGCATTGTGCTCTGCAAGAATGAAGATCTCGTCATTCCGCGCGAGGTGGAACGCCTGCGCTCGTACCAGTCCGAACTGGCAAATCGGACTCTGGATCATGACGGGAACGATCTGTTCGCGGGCAGTCCTGACGATCTAACCATCTCGCACGACACCGTGGGAGCCGTCGCCCTCGATCGCAATGGCAACATTGCCGCGGCTACTTCTACGGGAGGCACGCTGAATAAAGCTCCCGGACGCCTCGGCGACTCTTCTCTCATTGGCTGCGGGTGCTACGCGGATAACGAAAGCGCGGCCGCGTCGACCACCGGTTGGGGGGAGCCGATCATGAAATTGGTTCTCGCCAAATGGACAGCAGACCGCATCGCAGCCGGCAACCTGCCGGAATGGTCCGCGCAGGAAGCGATGAACTACCTGAAACAGCGGGTGAACGGACACGGGGGCATTATCGTGCTCAGTCGTGACGGCCACTTCGGCATCGCTCACAACACGCCGCGTATGGCCTGGGCCTACAAGACTGTCAAGAAGCAGGACGCGGGCATCATCCGCGAAAACTAAGACCGGACCTCAATCTGAGATGCGAGGTTCTGGTGTTACCAGCGTCATTGTTTCCCACAGGGATTCGTGCTGTAATCACGCGCATGGCATTTGTCCGCAAGTGCCCGAGATGTGGGCTGGAGATTAGTGATCCGGCGGCGTCCACGTGTTCTGGCTGCGGGGCGAAGATGATGGTGTTTCCGCGCATCGGAATCTGGGTGGGGGCGGCAATCCAGATCACGCTCTGCACCGTTTTCATGCTCTTGTTCGGGTTTCCGAAGATCATGATTTTGGTGTTTGCGGGATTCATTCTCGCGGGCTCGGCGTTCGCCGCCTGGGTAAAACCGAAACCGAGGGTAGTTACGCCCATTCCGGCAAGGCCGGTTTCGAACCCGGTCTTGCTGAAACTCCTCGGCTTCATGCTCGCCGCGTGTTCCCTTGTCTG
>QHVR01000550.1 GCA_003223595.1 Acidobacteriota bacterium | reverse complement strand
TTCCCCATGTTCTTGTAAACGAGCCGGGGATTCTTGAAGGTCTGGCCAATTTCGTGACCGGCGATCTCGGGATAGACATGGCCGTTTACCTGGATAATATCCGTCCAGCCATCGTTGTCGTAGTCCACGAAACCGCATCCCCAGGCGACGTACTGGTTGTTGATGCCGATGCCGGACGCGAAGGTTACGTCACTGAAGGTGCCGTCGCCGTTGTTGTGATAGAGATTGCAGGTGTCATCGGCAAAGTTGGTCTTGAAAATATCAAACCAGCCGTCACAGTCGTAGTCCGCAACAGCCACGCCCATTCCGGCCTGCTCGTGACCATTCTCGCTGTAGGCGCATCCGGCGATCATCGCAATATCGGTGAAGGTGCCATCGTGATTGTTGCGGAACAGAATGCTGGGCTCGGAATCGACCGCGACGTAAATGTCGGGCCAGCCGTCGTTGTCGAAATCGGAAGCGACGGCGGTGATTGAATAGCGCGGCCCAGGTTTGAGGATGCCGGATTTTTGCGACACGTCGGTGAAGGTGCCGTCGCCATTGTTGTGATAAAGCACGTTCGTATCGCCGGTGAGGCCGCGTGGGCCGCACATCACCGGAATTCCCTTCCACTGGCAGGTGCCGGACTCTCCGGGCGTGCCGGTCTTTGCCGGATCGAGCTCGATGTAATTGCAGACAAACAGGTCGAGGTGTCCATCGCGATCGTAATCCAGGAAGGTGCAACCGGAGCCCCAACGCACACGTTCATCGTAGACTCCGGCCTTGCGCGTGACATCGGTGAAGGTGCCATCGCCGTTGTTGTGAAACAGAATGTTGTGTCCCCAGAAGCAACAAAAGAGATCGTCCCAGCCGTCGTTGTCGAAATCCCCGACGCAGACGCCGGTCTGCCAGCCGGTGCGGCCCAGCCCTGACTCTTCGGTAACGTCGGTGAAGGTTCCGTCACGGTTATTTTTGTACAGATGCGAGGTGGGCGCTTGTCCCCCGGGCCATTTCTCGTTGAAGCGCGTTCCGTTGGTCAGATAGATATCGAGCCATCCGTCTTGATCGTAGTCGAAGAACGCGATGCCGCTGCCCTTGGCTTCGATGATGTAGCGCTTGTGGTCGGTGCCTCCCCAGACGTTCGGGATGGTGAGGCCGGCCTCGCGGGCTACATCCACGAACTGAACGGATGATTCGGGAGAATGGACGGCGCGTTTTGCGGCATCGTCACCTGAGGCGAGGACGGACGAGGCGTCTGCCCCTATACGAACTGTGAGGTTTTGATTCCATCGCCAGAGCGGAGTGCTCAGGGCATCGAGCAGCGTGCTGCCGAGAACGACCAGCGAAGAACCTAAAAACTGCCGGCGGGGGAAATTCATTTCGAACTCGGGATTTTAGGGAATGGATGCGGCACGATGCCTGTAGCTTCCTTGATTGCGATGATCTGGTCGATCGGCACGTTCGTCAATCGATCGACCTGGCCGCTGGGCCAAGTAATTTCGAGAGCTTCGATCTTACTGCGCTTGCCCAGGCCAAAATGAATTCTCGGATCGCTGGCTGACATGTAGCTCATCCCGCCCTTCGCCTGCTCGACTTGCACAAAGCCGGTGCAGGTGAGCTTGAGGGAAGCGCCAATGCCATCCCGATTAGATTTCGTTGCTATCAGTTGCACGCTTAGCCAATGATTCGCGTTCCCGCCGTCATTACGCAGCAGGGAAGGGAAGTCGCCGCGATTGTTGGTGACTATGTCGATGTCGCCGTCATTGTCGTAGTCTGCGGTGGCGAGTCCTCGCCCCACGATAGGGTGGATGAAGTCAGGGCCTAGTGAATCGGAGACTTTGTCGAACTCGCCTTTACCGAGGTTGCGGTACATCAGCAGCGGTTCTTTGTACGAGACTTCGCCGTGGTAGAGAGAGACATTGTCGAGCATGGCGCCGTTGAGTTGCAGAATATCGTTCCAGCCATCGTTGTCGTAATCGAGAAACTTCGCGGCCACGCCGCTCAGCAACACCGCTTTGTTACCGATGCGAGAGCGGAATGTCTCATCGGTAAAAGTGCCGTCATGACTGTTGCGATAGAGACGGTTCAATTCGAAGTCGAGATGGGTAATGTAAAGATCCATCCACCCATCGCCGTCGACGTCGGCGGCGTCAATGCCCATGCCCGCCTCGTATCGACCATCTTCGCTGGCCGCCATGCCCGAGACCAGGGAGACGTCTTCAAACGCTCCATTGTGCTTGTTGATAAAAAGAAAATTCGGCCAGGAGTCATTGGCGACCGCGATATCGGGCCAGCCGTCATTGTTGAAGTCGGCGAGCACCACGCCCATTCCTTTTGCCTCGGGCTTGCCCACGCCGGAGGCGTCACTCACATCGGTGAAAGTTCCGTCATGATTGTTGTGATAGACCTTGATGCGCTGGCCTTTGTAATTGCCGGGATGACAGTAAGAGCGATAGCCGGGCCGCCGCTCACCACACCAGATGTTGTTCTTCGGATTCCAATCGATGTAGTTCGTGACAACGAGATCGAGCCAGCCATCTTTGTCATAATCGAACCAACCAGCGCTGGTGGACCATCCACCCTCGTCTGCGACACCGGACTTGGTGCTGACATCGGTGAACGTTCCGTTGCCATTGTTGTGGTAGAGAATGGCGCGGCCGTAGCCGGTCACGTAGAGATCGGGATAGCCGTCATTGTCGAAATCGCCGACAGCGACTCCCTGGCCATAGTGTCCTTCGCCTCCGACACCGGCCTTGTCGGTCACGTCAGTAAATGTGCCGTCCCCGTTGTTGTGGTACAGCGCACTGCGCAACGGATGCGGCGGCTTGTAAATATCCGTCGCGGCGGATTGTACGAAGTACAAATCCATCAACCCGTCCTGGTCATAATCGATCCAGGCGACGCCGGTGCCCATGGTCTCCAGGTAGTACTTTTCCTCAGTTTGCGTGGAGTCCTGCTGAAAGGTAATCTTCGCAGCCTCGCGAACGTCGGTATAGCGGACGGGAATAGCGGGAGCGTCTTGCGTCTTCGCCATTTGCGCAGCCATGAGTGGAGCCTGAACAGCTGTGCTGCCGGTGAACAGGAACGCGAGGGCCGCTGCGGCGCAGAGCACAGGTAGATATTTAATTCGGGTTCCCATTCTCACAAACTGCGGTCCGCCATGAGCAGGGCAAACTGAAGCATTTGCTGGCGAGCCGCGGTGGGGATCCCCTGTTCTGAGGCTGCCGTTTTCTGGGGAGCCTTCGCCAACGCTTGTTCAATGCGACCGATGTCGAGGCCTCCGGCATTGCTTCCTTTGAAGCGATCGAGAACTTCGCGCGCTTTCTCGATCTGTCCAGTCTGATAGTAAAAAACGCCGAGCGTGGAATAGCTGCCGGCCCATTCGGGCATCAACTCGACGGCGTGCTCGAGCCGCTCGGCGGCCTGTTTGGTGTTGCCCTGCAGGACCGAGATCAGGCCCTGGCCCCAGATGATCTTTCCGGAGCCTGGGATTCGCGCCAGGCCTTTCTGCAGCGTCTGCTCCGCGGCGGCAACATTGTTGTCGCGAAGCTGAACCAGCGTCAGAGATAAATAATATTGATCATTGTCGGGATTGCGAGCGATAGCGGAACGAAAGATTTCGGCTGCCTTCTCGGGATTGCCAAGGTGCGATTCAATGTCGCCCAATAGGGCCAGCGATGCGTCATCCTGCTGCCCCGCACCGGACAGGGTTCGAGCGGTTGTGAGTGCGTCCTGGAACTGGCCTTTGCGAAAATATGCGTTGGCTAAATCGAACTTCACGTCATCGGAATCGGGATTGGCCTTCAGCGCTGCCTGGAAATGCTGGATGGCGTCGTCGTACAAACGATAGCGCGCCAGCAATACGCCCACTCCGGTTTGTGTGCGGTAGTCTTCTGCACTGACTTGATCCAGTTGAGCAATGATCTCTTTCGCTTTGGTTTGTTCGCCTAGCTTGAGGTAAGTTTCCGCGAGCAAGTACAGGTCCTGGCTCTGTCCGGGATGTTTTTTGATTTGCTCGTTCAGTTCACTGAGATCCAGTTGGCTGCGTTCATGCGCGGAAAGTCTGGTGCGATTGTCGACGTAGTCGAACAGGTGCTGATAAGGCACAGGGCCGGTGGAGGAATTCTTCGACAGAGTCTGAAAGACATTCAGATCGCGTTGCGCAGCGGCATTCTGGTGAAGGTTTCGCTCCACCATCGCCAACTTGTAGTAGCCGGTCGCGGCATCGCGGCTGACTTTGACATAACGGCGAAGGAGGTCGGCGGCTTCGGCATATTTCTTGTCGCGGGTGCGGAGATTCGCGAGTTCCAGCAGAGCCTCGGAGAAATCGGGATTGCTACGTAGAGCTTGCTGAAACAGTGTGTCCGCCTGAGCGTAGTTGCCCTGGCGCTCTTGAATGTAGCCGACATTAAACAGGCAAGACGCGTCGTGAGGGTCGAGCTTTAATCCGTTGTTGAAATATTTCAACGCCTCATCGAAACGTCCCAGGTGCCGGTACGATAGTCCCATGAAACTGTAGGAGCGCGCTGAGGGCTCGAGTGCAATCAGAGCTTTGAATTCTTCGATAGCTTTTTCCGCCTTGCCTGACATGAAGTAGCTTTCTCCCAAGGCGGCGTGGAGGTCGGCGCGCCGGGGAGCGATCTTCAAACCCGATTCCAGCAGGGGGATGGCGTCCTCATAGTAATCCTGAATCATGCTGACGCGAGCCATGAGGAAAATCACATCCGTATTTTCCGGCGCGAGTTTGCGGGCGCGCACCAGCAGTTCCAGCGCATCCAGCGGTCGGGACTGGTCGGAGTAACTCTGGGCGAGGAGATATAGCGTATCCACGGAGTCAGGTTTCAACTTGAGAGCGTGGTTGAGCGCGAGATCCGCCTTGGCGTATTCGCGAGCGCGCAGACAAGCTTGGCCCAGACTGTGAAGGATCTCGAAAGTCTCCGGCTTCAGGGCGTTCGCCAATTCCAATTCACGTTCAGCGGACTGGTATTGTTTGGCAGAAGCTAGCACGATCCCCAGAGTGAAATGCAATTGAACATCGGACTTATGCGCCGCGGAAAGTTGACGGGCCAGTTGCAGTGCCTGCACTGATTTCCCTGCGGAGAAGAAGGCGCGCACGAGATTGAATTGGGTTTCTATGGTCTGGGGATGCACGCGTTGGAAATGAGCAATGGCGGGCAGCGGCGACCCGTTGGCCAGAAGAAGAAGCCCTAAGTTGTAATTCGCATCGCGGTTGGCGGGAGCAATCTGGAGAACGCGCTTGAATTCCTTTTCGGCCAGATCAGGCTTCTGTTGGGCTACGTATAAATTCGCAAGATTGTTGTGAGTCGAGGTGGAGTTCGGATTCAGCTTGAGGGCCTGTTGGAAGGCGTCTAGCGCTTCAGTGTAGTTTTTCTCGTTGGTAAAAATGATTCCGAGCAAATTGTAAGCTTCCACATTGGAGGGATCTCGCAGGAGTTGCTCGTTGATTACATTCTTCGCCTCATCCAGTTGTCCACTCTGAATCAACTCCTCTGCGTGGAGCAGGGGAGAACTTGAGGGTACTGCCGGAGCATGATTCTTGCGCGCAGAAGATTGCTGAGCGTTGCTGAGCGGCGGCAGGAGCGCAGCAACCAGAATGGCGATGCAGACTTGGTACTTGCAAGCGCGCGCTGAAATTTGAACTGCAGTGGTCCCCAACATCCGCAATGCCCCTGAAGGCCTCAATATAGCAGTTCAAGCGTGTGCAGTCCCAGCAGGGGGCGCGACGACTGGTACCTCTAGCCGATGCGGTATTCCTTGCCTTGGGGACTTACGGTACTCGAGAGTTCATGCAGAGCATCGGCGGCCAAGCGGCCGAGTATCTCACGATGGATGTCCACCGTAGTGATGGACGGGTTGCAGTACTCGGCGAGGCGAGTCTTGTCGAATCCGGTAACCGAGATGTCCTGGGGGACGCGGCAGCCCGCAAGCAGCAAACCTTTGATGACGCCCACCGCGGTCAAATCGTTTACGGCCATCACGGCGGTCGGGCGCGGAGACAACTTCGCGATGGCAGTTCCTGCGGCAAATCCTCCTTCGAACCGCAAGTCGCCGGGCAGGACCGGCCCGGGCTCGAGGCCCAGACGCTGCATAGATTTTTCGTAGGCTTCGAGACGTTCGATGTTTGATTTCAGGCCCGGCCTGCCCGCAACAAACGCAATCCGACGATGGCCGTTCTGGTGCAGATAATTCACAATCTGCTCGACGCCGGACGGGTAATCAATGCGCAGATTACTGGTGTATCCGCGAACCGGAGCGAGATCGAGAAAGGTGACGGCGATCATTCTGCGAGCGAGTTCGTGCACCAATTGAAGGCTGATTTCAGAAGTCATGATGGCTACGCCGCGAACCTTGTGTTCCATCATGCGCTCGGTGGCCTCTCGAGTTCTCCGCGGATCGTAATTGGTGTCGCTGAGAATGGCGTCGTAGCCCAATTGCCGGGCGCGTGTCTCGAAACTCTTGATGACTTCAGGGAAAAAAGGATTTTCGATATCGGAGACGATAATGCCCAGCGTGCGGCGGTCGTGCGAGGCGAGATGGCGCGCGTGCACGTCGCGAATGTAGCCCAGCTTTTTGACCGCGGACAGAACCAGGCGCCGCGTTTGGGGTCCGACTTTTCCGGTGTTATTCAGGACGTTAGACACGGTTGCGGTGGAGACCGCAGCGGCTTTCGCAACATCACGAATCGTTACGCTCATGATGGAAAGTACGGCCAGTTACACACCGCGGCATCGGCATCGCCGTGACTGGGCGGAGTATAGACGAGAAGAAAATTCTTGACAACGCAAACGACAGCGTGATATTCCCCGGTACACACTTCCGCTAGTCGATTCCTACTAGCTGGCAAGTTGGGTTAAGCGGTTAATCGAAACCGGCTTGGTTTCGAGTGCTGGGGTTATAGAAAATCAGCTGTGCTGGCGAACGCGCTGCTAAGGCGGCTGCGTCGTTGTGTCGGATGTATCTGTGCGGGCGATGTCGCCTGCCTCGGAAAAGCTCAAAGGAGAGCTCATGAACCGATCGGCGTGCCGTTGGATTCTGCGTAGTCTCTTGGTAGTTGCTGTCTCGTCTGTGGCCAGCATTCTCCCTCTTCAGGCCCAGGTGGACACGGGGTCGATCACGGGTACAGTGACGGACGCATCCGGGGCTGTAGTCAATGGCGCGAAGGTCACGCTCACCAATGAGGGAACGGGCGCAGCGTTGTCGTTGACGACGGGATCTGATGGAAGTTATACGTTCAGCCCGGTCCGGATCGGCAGTTATAAGATCGACGCGTCGGCGCAGGGTTTTAAGACCGTCAGCCAGACTCACATCGTGGTCAACGTAAGCGCGAATGTACTGGTCAATCTGAAACTGCCTACCGGCAGTGTCAGCGAGACAGTCGAGGTTACGGGGGCTGTTCCCGTCCTTCAAACCCAGGACGCTTCAGTCGGCCAGGTGATGGATACTCGCAACGTCAACAACCTTCCGCTGAACGGAAGAAATTTCACCTTCCTGGCACAGCTTTCTGCGGGCGTGAACTCGCCGCAGGCGGATACGCGCGGGAATGCGTCGACCGGAGCTTTTTCGGCTAACGGCTTTCGTCCGGCGCAGAACAATTACATGCTGGATGGCATCGACAACAATTCCGACACCGTCGATTTCCTGAATGGAACGAACTTTGTCGTGCTTCCGCCGGTGGACGCTATCCAGGAATTTAAAGTTCAGACTACCAATTTCAGCGCTGAATTCGGACGCTCGGGCGCGGCGGTCATGAATGCAACCGTGAAGTCGGGCACCAACCAACTTCACGGCGACGTATGGGAGTTTTTCCGGAACGACAAGCTCGACGCCGCGGATTACTTCGAGAGAACGCTGGATCCCAACGGAAACGCGCACACTCAAAAGGGAGAACTCCGGCAAAACCAGTTTGGGTTCACGCTCGGTGGGCCCGTCGTAATCCCACACGTGTTCAACGGCCGAAACAAGGTGTTCTTCTTCGGTGATTACGAAGGCCTGCGTCGGCGGCAGGGTACAGTTCAGACAGGGGCAGTGCCGACCTTGGCGGAGCGGAACAGCGGGTACACGAATCTGCAGGATTTGATCACCGGGCAATCAGGAAACCACACCGACATTCTGGGACGCACGATGCCAATAGGCACAGTGTTGGATCCAGCGACCACGCGCGTGTCAGGAACTGGCTTCGTGAGAGACCCCTTCACCACAGCATGCGCCAATGAACCGGCTGGATTCACTTACACCCTCGCGTTATGTCCGGACCTAAACATTATTCCAGTGGGGCGCTTGGACCCGAACGCTATCAAATTGCTCAATCTTTTCCCGAACCCGACGAGCAATAAGTTGACCTCCAACTACACGAATTCGCCTGTTCTTCGAGAGAACCGAAAAGCTTTCGACGCACGCCTGGATGTCAATTTCACTCAAAAAGACCAGGTGTTCTACCGATTCAGCTATGTGGACGATCCGCAGTTCATTCCTTCGATCTTTGGAGGTGTTGCCGACGGAGGCGGGTTCTACCAGGGTAACCAGACAGCGCTGGCCCAGCAGAGCGCGCTGGTTTGGAACCATGTCATTTCTTCGACGACGGTCAATAACGCCCGCGCAGGGCTGAATTATCTGCATACGACGCGCAACATTCCCGAGGCTACCAATCTCAGCGACCTCCCTGGGCAATTTGGAATCCAGGGCATTCCACAGCAAAAGGAAAATGGCGGTCTCCCGGCATTTGGCATTAACGGATTGCAGACGCTGGGCGGCAACGCGTTCCTGCCCTCGGATGAAGTGAGTTCGACGATCCAGCTCAACGACGACTTCACCAAGATCTACGGGAAACATACGTTCAAAATGGGCATCGAGTGGCAGCACGTGAAGTTCTCGACTTTGCAGCCACCGTGGTCCCGAGGGCAGTTCAATTTTGACGGCAACTATACCGACATTCCAAACGTAGGCGGAGGCAACACGGGCCGCGCTCAATTCTTGCTTAGCCCGATGGC
>QHVR01000549.1 GCA_003223595.1 Acidobacteriota bacterium | reverse complement strand
ATCCTGACTTCAATGCGCCCATCCGGCGAGCGCAGATCGTAGCTCGATTGCGCTACGGCAGTGGCATCCTGGCTAGCAAATGCACCGAGTAACGACAACAGTGCCAGTACGAAAACAGTTTTCATAAGATCACCTGATGAACAGAAGGATTCTGGCGATGCGAAACTCGGAATCTTACTCGTGAATGGAACGCATTACAACGAGCTGCGTCTGAACATGGAGGACGGATACGCGGTGGTGTTCCGGGCGTACAACGAAGGCGCAGCGTACCGCTTCGAAGCATCGCTACGCGAGGACAAGGCGAAGATTTATGGCGAGGAGGCGGCGTTCAATTTCCCGTCTGACTTCGTTGTTTACTATCCGCAAGAGGACAGCTTTTACTCGCATAACGAGCGCAAATATCTGCCGCAGCACTTGAGCGAGATCTCGACGCAGTTCATCGCGACGCTGCCGGCGGTGGTTGATATCGGAGGAGGCGCGAAACTCGCGATCGCGGAATCAGACTTGGACGACTATCCCGGGCTGTGGCTGCGAGGAACGGGCGGCAATGGACTGGCGGCAACTTTTCCGCAGTATCCCTTGCAACTGGTGCAAACCAGCGACCGCGATTACAAGCCGGTGCAGACGGCGGACTACATTGCTCAGACCGCGGGAAGAAGAACTTTTCCCTGGAGAGTGTTTGGCATTGCTGATCACGATGGAGATTTGCTGACCAACGATATCGTGTATCTGCTGGAGAGGCCTTCGGAAGTTCAGGACACTTCTTGGATCAAGCCGGGGAAAGTGGCCTGGGATTGGTGGAATGATTGGAACATCGATGGAGTGGATTTTAAGGCAGGCATCAACACGAAAACCTATGAGTACTACATTGACTTCGCGGCGAAATACGGGATTCCGTACATCATCCTGGATGACGGCTGGTACAAGCTGGGAAATCTGTTGGAAGTGACTCCTGACCTGAACATGCAGGAGTTGGTCGATTACGCGAAGCAGAAGAACGTCGGCCTCATTTTGTGGGCGTCGTGGAAGACGCTGGATGATCAACTGATTCCTGCACTCGATCAGTTTGAGAAGTGGGGAGTGAAGGGCATCAAGGTGGACTTCATGCAGCGCAGCGATCAGATCATGATCGACTATTTTTCTCGCGTCTGTCGGGAGGCGGCGAAGCGCCACATGCTGGTGGATTTTCACGGAGATCAGAAGCCCGCAGTAATGATGCGAACCTGGCCCAATCTGATAAATACCGAGGGCGTGCGCGGGATGGAATGGAGCAAGTGGAGCGCGGAGTCGGAACCGAAGCATAACGTCACGCTGCCGTTCACTCGGATGTTCCTGGGGCCAATGGATTACACGCCAGGGGCGATGCGCAATGCCACCCGCGCGACCTTCCGCCCGATTAGCAGCCAGCCGATGGCGATGGGCACACGCTGTCAACAGCTAGCGATGTATGTGGTGTATGAGGCGCCGTTACAAATGTTGTCGGATAGCCCCTCGAATTATTTGCGGGAGCCGGAGACGATGGAGTTTCTCGGCGCGGTGCCAACGGAATGGGACGATACGAAAGTTCTCGACGCGAAGATTGCTGAATACGTTGTCGTGGCTCGACGAAATGGGAAGGATTGGTACATCGGGGCAATGAGCGATTGGACGCCGCACACGCTCGATATTGATTTGTCATTCCTGCCGGATGGGAATTTCACGATGGACGCGTATCAGGACGGGGTGAATGCCGATCGGAATGCGAGCGATTACAAGAAGACGACCACGCAGGTGAATCGCGGCACTAAATTGAAGTTACAACTTGCGAGCGGCGGCGGGTGGGCAGCGAGAATTCATTGATAGATTCAGCGAGAATTGGGGAGAGCGCGAACTGCGCCGGTGGAGATGCCTCCATCCACTAATAACGTCTGGCCGGTCACATAGCGGCTAGACTCCGCGGCGAGGAAGACTACCGCTGATTCGAGATCGTCGGGGCGGCCGGGGCGTTTCATCGGTATGCGATCGCTCAGATACTCCACCCATTCCTTGTCTTCATAGAGAACCTTGTTTTGCTCGGTGCGGAACCAGCCCGGAGCGAGACAGTTCACCGTAATTCCATCCTTGCCCCAGTCATCGGCGAGACTCATCGTGAGTTGCCGAATCCCGCCACGACTGGCTCCGTAGGGCGCGAGTCCGGCGTATCCAGCGACGCTTGTTACTGAGCCGATGTTGATGATGCGCCCGTACTGGCGAGAGATCATGCGCCGGGCGACCGCTTGCGCAACGAAAAAGCTTCCCCGCAGGTTGGTATCGAGAATCTGATTCCAGTCGTCCCAGGTTACGTCCAGGGCCGGCTTGCGAATGTTGCATCCCGCGTTGTTCACCAGAATGTCGAGATGCCCGAAGGCTTGATCGGCGGCAGCGACCATTCGCTCAATGCTGTCGTGATGGCGAACGTCGAGATCCAATGAGATAGAGCTGCGGCCGAGGCTTTTGATCTGCTGTTCGAATTTCGCAAGGGAATCGCGTTTGCGGCTGGTGAGGACGAGATCTGCGCCGGCGCGCGCGAGAGCAGTGGCGAAAACCTGTCCGAGTCCGCGGCTGGTGCCGGTCACAATAGCAACTCGGCCGGTCAGATCGAAGAGGCCAGGGGCTGGGGACTCTTCCTTCACGATGGACTTCCCGGCGTGAGGACTACTTTCATCAGGTTCGGTTCACGGGCGTAGAGCCGTTCAAACCATTGGGGACCATCGGCGAGAGGGGCCACAGCGCTGATGAGTGGTTTCACGTGAATGGCACCGGTCGACATGAGTTCGATCGCTTTGGGATATTCGCCAGCGGATGCGCAAGAACCCTGAAGCCCAAGCTGCCGTGAAACCACTTTTTGAAGAGGCAGTGTTATTTCCGGAGAGACGTTGCCGACGAGAACGACGGTGCCGCCTTTGCGAACGCTGTCGATGGCGGTATGCACGGGCTCGGTCTTGCCTACGGCTTCGATCGCAAGGTCCACGCCGACTCCATTCGTGAGCTCCGCGATCTGCTGTGGAACATGATCCGATAGTGTGGCAGTTGCGCCGAGTTGCGCGCTGAATGCCAGACGCGTGCGATCTACATCGGCGACGAAGACTCGGGAGCATCCCGCCACGCGGAGAGCCTGCTGGAGTAAGAGCCCGATCATCCCAGCGCCGACAACGAGAGCACTGCTCTCCGGTGCAACCGGCGCTAGTGAGACCGCATGTAGCGCGACGGCGACGGCTTCGAGAAGCGCAGCTTGCTCGAAGGACAAATTGGGCGGAAGGCGATGAATGATCCTGGCGGGAACCGAGACAAATTCCGCAAAGGCCCCGGCGCGGCGGTAGTCGCCGCAGGAGACGCCGAGAACTTCGCGGCGATCGCAAAGATTGATGTCTCCGCGCAGGCAGTTGGCGCACTCGCCGCAGTACACAGTCGAATCGAAGGTGACGCGATCGCCTTCATGTAACCCAGAGACGCCTTGGCCGAGCGCGGCCACGATTCCCGCGGCTTCGTGTCCCATCACCAACGGAGGAATGCGGCGCCCGGAGGACCCGTCATAGCCGTGGACATCGCTGCCGCAGATGCCGCAGGCGGCGATTCGAACCAGAACTTCCCCGGAGCCGGGCTTAGGCGTCTCAACATCTGCGAGTTCGAGATGACGGTACTGCGACAGCAACAATGCTTTCATTTGCCGGATTTTGGCGCGGGCGCCGGTTCAACAATTCCGTTGCCCTCGCGAATGGTAAGAATCTGGTTCGCCTTCACGTTCGTGAATTTGTCAACCTTCTGCGTGGTGGGCCATTTTACTTCGATCAGG
>QHVR01000548.1 GCA_003223595.1 Acidobacteriota bacterium | reverse complement strand
GAAGGTCCAGCTGGCCGACAAGCATAAAGAGTATTCCATGATGGGTCCGAAGCCGGGCGATCTTCACGTGAACATGCCCGAGATCCACATTCCCGATATCGACATTCCGGCCATCAATATGGTGATGGCGACCTCTTCCGCGCGGAGCGGGTTGATGGTCGAGAACATCACGCCGCAACTGGGCGAGTTCTTTGGAGTGAAGAATGGAAACGGAGTACTGGTGCGCGCGGTGGAAAAAGGCAGCCGCGCGGAAAAGTCGGGCTTTCGCGCCGGGGATGTCGTGATCAAGGTCAACGATGAAGCCATCCACGACACGAGCGACTTCACCCATGCGGTGCGAGGGCGGCGTGGAAATTCCGTTCCGGTCGTGGTCATGCGGGACAGAAAAGAACAGAACCTGACCCTTTCGTTGCCGCCGAGGAAAGAGTCCGGGGACCTCATTGAAGAAGAGAGTTTCAATGATGAGCCTCTGTTTCACGCG
>QHVR01000547.1 GCA_003223595.1 Acidobacteriota bacterium | reverse complement strand
GAGCGCCCAGCAAAGGAAGCAGTTGCAGAAGGATATGGAGCACCTACGGCAGGAATTGCTGCGGCTTCGGGATGAATGGTTGTAGCGGCAATGCACCTTTAAGCAACAGCTTGATCAAGATCCGCCCGCGGCATCAGTAATTCGCTGCGTTTGCGCTTTGCCCTATCGCCACTTCCGCACGCTACGAATCACCCCGTAAATTAGCAGGCACATCGAGAAGTCAAGCACCATGCCCAGGTCCACGCGAAATGGCCGGTGCCGGGCCGCCAAGGGGAGGGTTGGCAGCAGCGCGAAGTACACCACATTGCCCAGAATGATCGCGAGCAGGGCTTGAAGGAAATTCAGACGCACCGATAGCTTAGACACCAGAGCACCATACGGGGTTGGCGATCACGCGTCGCCAAATGCCGGCAGCAAGTTTTCCTTACCTTCGATCACCGCGGTCCATCCATGCTCCTGATATTCTTTCGATGCCTGTTTCCCCCGGCTTAGGACGTGATCAGGATTCGCCGCAATGCTTGAGCTTTCTACGCCCGTCAAATACGTGAAGGGCGTTGGTCCGCGCATTGCTGACGTACTGGCGGGCAAGGGTATTTACACGGTGGGGGACCTGCTCTACTACCTTCCCTTTCGTTATGAAGATCGCTTGAACCCCCGCGGCATCTCGGAATTGCGCCCGGGGGAGATGGCTACGATTGTGGCCGAGGTGCGCAATTCAGGGCTTTTCCGCACTCGCAAGATGCCGATTTTCCAGCTCACAGTGGGACAAGGCAGGTCCCGCCTGCGCTGCCTGTTTTTCAATGCCACCTATCTGCAAGATAAGTTTGTGCCCGGCCAAATGATCGCTCTGTACGGCAAAGTAGAGCAGGACGAGCGCACTCGCGAGCTGCAGGTGGTTCAGCCACAATTCGAAGTTCTGGGCGACCCCGGCGACTCCGAAAATGGAGCAGAGAAAAAAGCGGCGGAGTCGCTGGAGATCGGGCGCATTGTCCCAATCTATGAGACTACGGGGCGGCTGACGCCGCGCTGGTTCCGGCGCGCGATTCATACCGCGCTGGAGAATCTGAATTCCGACCTCCCGGACCCGATCCCCGCGGCCGTGCGCTCGCGCATGGGACTGGTATCGCCTCACACGGCATTGTGGAACGTCCACTGGCCGGAAGCGGGCGAGAGCCTGGAACAGTTGCAGTCGTTCCGCACCCCGGCACACATCCGGATGATCTTTGACGAACTATTTTTCGTGGAGCTCGGCCTGGAGCTGAAGCGACGGCAGCAAAAGTCGCAGACCGGAATTGCATTCCGGTTGGATGACGGGGCGCGGGCGGCAATCAAAAAAATTCTGCCGTTTCATCCTACTCCGGCTCAAAAACGTGTACTTAAAGAGATTGCGGCCGACATGGGGAAGCCTTATCCCATGCGGCGTCTGTTGCAAGGCGACGTTGGTTCCGGGAAAACCATCGTCGCCTTTGAGGCTGCGATCATCGCGATCCAAAACGGGTATCAGGTCGCGCTGATGGCGCCCACTGAAATTCTGGCGCAGCAACATTTTTTTTCGGCGCGCAACATCCTGGAGAAAGCCGGATACCGTGTTGTCCTGCTCACAGGCTCTCTTGAAGCCGACCGCAAACGCGAGACCCGCCGGCACATCGCACAGGGAAACGCGCAGCTCATCATTGGCACGCATGCCCTGCTCGAAGAAAAAGTCGAATTCGAAAATCTGGGCCTGGTAATCGTGGATGAGCAACATCGCTTCGGAGTCATGCAGCGCCTTAAACTTATGAGGAAGTCGGCAGACGCCGTGGCAGAGCCTGAGATGGCAAAGGCAACGGCCGGTGCCGCCGCCGCCTCCCCCCGGCGCCAGGCGGAGCCCAGTCCTGCAGTGGCTGAGCCGGATGTCCTGGTTATGACCGCGACGCCAATCCCGCGCACACTCGCATTGACCCTGTATGGAGATCTCGACGTCAGCGTGCTCGATGAACTGCCTCCCGGCCGAACGCCCATCGTCACCCGATGTGTGAGCGATGACCGCTCGCCCGAAGTATGGGAGTTTGTCCGCAAGCAGGTGGCCGCGGGAAATCAGGCGTACGTGGTCTACCCGGTGATCGCCGAAAACGAAGAGAGCGAACTCAAGGCGGCGGTCAAGATGTACCGCGAACTCAGCGGTAGTATCTTCAAGGAGCTGAAAGTCGGGCTATTGCATGGCCGCCTCGATCCCGACCTGAAAGATCAGGTCATGCGCATGTTCCAGAAAGGCGAATTGCAAATTCTAGTGGCGACCACGGTGATTGAGGTGGGGGTGGATGTGCCGAACGCCACCGTGATGGTGATCGAGCACGCCGAACGTTTTGGTCTGGCGCAGCTGCACCAGCTGCGTGGGCGGATTGGGCGAGGAGCGGCGAAGTCATACTGCATCCTGATGACAGGAGGGAAAGTGTCCGAAGAGGGTCAGCGCCGCCTCGACGCCATGGTGCGCACGAATGACGGCTTCAAAATCGCCGAACTCGATCTGGAGTTGCGTGGTCCGGGCGAATTCTTTGGCACCCGCCAGGCTGGGCTTCCCGACTTCCGAGTCGCGAATATCATCCGGGACGTGCAACTCCTGGAAGCCGCCAAACGGGAAGCTGCGTTTGTGGTGAGTGGTCCCAATGCAGAAATTTCCGCCGAGGAAATCAGTCGCGCGCTGGTCCACATGCGGGCCCGATGGCAGCATACGTACGGATTGGTCGAGGTCGGCTGAAACTCTCATGCGCCAACGATTGTGCAACCTGCACCGCCGAAAGCGATTCAAACGACGGTTTTCGTCCCAAGCGCATTCCCAACCGACGAGGTCGATGCGCAAGATGTGCCTGAAGAACGTGTTTCTGGTGGCCGTGATCGCTACGTTTTCACAGGGCTTCGTTCATGCCCAGTATCTCGGTTATGCGTTTCACGCCGATGCCAAGAAGGGCGAACAGCTGTACCGCGAATCGGGGTGCAAATCGTGTCACGGCCCGGATGGCCGGGGAGCTCCGAAAGCGATTGCCGGATTTGAGCAGCCCAGCACGTTCCCTGATTTCAGCAAGTGCGATCAAACCACCCCAGAGGTGAATTCGGCTTACAAGGATGTAATCGTGCATGGGGGGCCGAGCCGGGGTTTTTCCCAGATTATGCCGGCGTTCGGTGAAGCGCTCAGCTCCGAGCAGATTGACGATCTGATCGCTTACCTGCGCACCTTCTGCACCAGCCGCCGGTGGCCGCGAGGCGAACTGAACCTGCCGCGAGCGATGGTGACCGAGAAGGCTTATCCCGAAGACGAAGTTGTGCTCTCGACGGCGGTGAATGCAAACGGCGCGCCGGGCAATGAAACGCACATTATTCACGAGCAGCGCTTCGGAGTGAACAACCAGATCGAGGTCGACGTTCCCATCGAATTTCAGGACCAGAACCGTGTGTGGTACGGGGGAGTGGGCGACGCTACGCTGGGAGCCAAGCGCGTCATGTATTCGAACCTTGATAGCGGATCGATCCTGAGCCTGTTTGGCGGACTTCTGATCCCCAGCGGAAACCGGGCGCGCGGCTTCGGGTCGGGCACGACCACGTTCGAAACCTTCGCCGCCTTCGATCAACTCTTCAAGAGCGACACCTTTATCCAGACACAGTTCGGAGCGGAACTGCCCTTTCACACCAGCATCGCGCCGCAATCGTTATTTTTTAACACCGCAATTGGCCAGAGCTTTGGCGCGAACCATGGCTTGGGACGCCTGTGGACGCCGATGTTCGAGTTCATCGCCAACCGCGACCTCAGCACGGCAGCAAAAACGGACTGGGATCTCGTTCCTCAAATCCAGGTCACAATCAGCCACCGCCAGCATATTCGGGGCGACCTCGGGTTACGCATTCCGGCCAACGATACTACAGGCCGACAAAAGCAAATCGTTTTCTACCTGCTCTGGGACTGGCAGGATGGAAAACTGAACGAAGGCTGGTGATGTTCAGAAAGTTATCAGGGGCATTTGTAATTCTGGCATCGGTCCTTTGGTCAGCGCAGTGGCTGAAGGGTTCCGATCCGAATCTCAAGCCGCAGTTTCACACCTCAGATCGTTGCTTTGCCTGCCATAACGAGCTGACGACTCCCAACGGTCAGGATGTCTCTATTGGACTGGCGTGGCGATCCAGCATCATGGCGAATTCGGCGCGCGATCCCTACTGGCAGGCGAGTGTGCGCCGTGAAACCGTGGACCATCCTCAGGCGGTGGCAGATATTGAGGACGAATGCTCGGTATGCCACATGCCGGTCTCGCGTTATCAAGCGAAGGTGAAAGGCCAGAAAGGCGCGATTTTCGCGCATCTACCGTTCGATCCGGACAACAAAGAATCGGCCGCGGCGGAGGATGGCGTGACCTGCTCCGTGTGTCACCAGATCAGCAAGGAAAAGCTGGGCACGAAAGAGAGCTTCAATGGGGGATTCGTGGTCGAAACTCCCCGGGCAAAGAATGAGCGTCCTGAATACGGGCCGTTCGCAATCCCGCCCGATCGACAGCACATCATGAATACTTCCACTGGGGGCTTTCAGCCGGTCCAGGCGGCGCATATCCGGGACTCAGCTTTGTGCGGCACCTGCCACCAGCTTTACACCACGGCGCACGGCAAAGACGGGAAGGCGAACGGATCTTTACCCGAGCAGATGCCTTATTTGGAGTGGCTGCACAGCGACTATCCCTCCAAGTACAGCTGCCAGGGATGTCACATGCCCGAAGTTGCGGAGCAAGTGCAGATCAGCTCAGTTCTGGGTCTTCCGCGCAACGGGGTGCACCAGCACGTGTTCGTCGGTGGAAATTTCCTGCTGCAACAGATGCTGAACCGCTATCGCGATGAACTCAGCGTGGCCGCACTTCCGCAGGAACTGACAACCGCCTCCGAAGGGACTCTCAGATTTCTGCAGAGCCAGTCCGCGCAGGTGGAATTACGGGACGTTGTAGTGTCCGGAGGCCGGCTACAGGCGCAGGTAATGGTGCGCAATCTCACGGGACACAAGCTGCCCACCGCGTATCCCTCCCGGCGCGCCTGGCTGCACTTCTCGATTCAGGACCGTGACGGACATACGGTGTTCGAGTCCGGCGCGCTCAAGCCTGACGGCTCCATCGTGGGGAACGACAATGACGCGGATCCATCGCTGTTCGAGCCGCACTACCGCCAGATCACCGAGCCAGGCCAGGTGCAGATCTACGAGTCAATTCTCAAGGATGAAGAAGGGCACGTCACCACCGGACTTCTGGCCGCGACGGGTTATCTCAAAGACAATCGCCTGATTCCCACCGGGTTTGACAAGAGCAGCGCGGAGAAGGACATTGCAGTTGTGGGGGACGCCGCTGACGATCCGAAGTTCTCTGCCGGTGAGGATGCGGTGAGCTATTCGGTTCCAGTATCTGAGATCCTGTACCAGCCGATCGGATTTCGCTGGGCGCACAATCTGGAACCCTACTCGGCTATGGAACCGCAACGATTCGTCCGCTATTACGATTCCATGTCGAGTGCGGCGTCGACCGTGCTGGCGCGTAGCGAAGCGACACGTTAGCTACTCGCAGGCAGCGAATCGCGGTGCGCAAACCCGAGCTGATAGAATCGAAACCATGGCTGGCGCGTCCCAACTCATTCAGATTGAGCTGTCACCGCCGGTGCGCGCGCCGAAGCCGCAGTGGCTGCGGGCGAAAGCTCCGGTGGGAGACAACTTCCACAATCTGAAGAAGCTTGCGCGAGGCTTGGGCCTGCACACGGTTTGTGAATCGGCACAGTGCCCTAACATTGGCGAGTGCTGGAATCATAAGACCGCGACGTTCATGCTGCTGGGCGATATCTGCACGCGCCGCTGCGGATTTTGTGCCGTTCCCAAGGGGCGTCCCAAACCCATCGACTGGGAAGAGCCCGGCCGCGTAGCTGAGGCCGTGGCCACGCTGGGGCTCAAGCATGCGGTGGTGACCAGCGTCAATCGCGACGATGATAACGTCGGCAGCGCGCGCATCTTCGCTGAAACCATTCATGCCATTCGCGAGTTGACGCCGGATTGCCGCATCGAAGTTCTTATCCCCGACTTTCAAGGTCTGGAAGAGTCGCTGCGGATCGTCCTGGATGCCAAGCCCGACGTGCTGAATCACAACACAGAAACCGTTCCGCGCCTGTATCGCGCGGTGCGATCGGGTGCGCGCTATGAGCGGACACTGAAGCTGCTGGAAGATGCGAAGAAGATTTCTTCCGGCACCGTGACTAAGAGCGGAGTGATGGTCGGACTTGGCGAATCAAGCGAAGAGTTGATCGAAGTGTTTCACGATCTCGGGTCGCGCGGAGTCGATATTCTTACCGTTGGCCAATACCTGCGGCCCTCGAAAGATCACCTTCCCATTGCCCGCTTCTACGAGCCCGCGGAATTTGTTTATCTGCGGGATCAAGCGCTGCGCTTTGGATTCCGCCACGTTGAGTCGGGGCCGATGGTACGGTCGAGTTATCATGCGCACGAGCAAGCCGATTCAACTGCTCTGCCCAGGGCGGTGTCCTAGCTTGCGGCGGACGGGTTTTCCCGCCCGCTTTCATTTCCTGAAGAATACGGCTTCCAGACCTAGTATCTCCATCGAGCAACTCGGCAATCGAAGGGACATCCGCCGATGGTGACAGTGCTGCTGCTCATCCTCGGATTTGGCGCGGGCCTGCTCGGGGCGCTGACGGGCATCGGGGGTGGCGTGCTGTTGACGCCGCTGCTTGCGCTGCATTTCGGGATTCCCATTCGGCAGGCCATCGGTACCAGTTTGGTGGCCGTGATCACGACTTCCGCGGCCAGTTCTTCAGTTCACCTGCAACGCCACACCACCGACATTCGCCTGGGCATGACGCTTGAACTCGCCACTGCGCTGGGGGCGGCGGTCATGGCGTATCTGGTCGGCTATTTCAATCGCAGTTTCCTGGAGGGCCTGTTCGCCGCGTTTCTTCTCTACAG
The DNA here is from genome assembly GCA_003223595.1 of Acidobacteriota bacterium. Lineage (GTDB taxonomy): Bacteria > Acidobacteriota > Terriglobia > Terriglobales > Acidobacteriaceae > Sulfotelmatobacter. Next base: position 721 of record QHVR01000547.1, on the reverse strand, counting down.
CGCGATTACGCTTTTGCGCGGACGGAAACCCCCGGCCGAAGTGGGGGATGAATCTTCCCCTGCAGTTGCGGGCAATGGAGAAGTTGTGATTCCGCACTACGAACCGAAGCGCTATCCACTGGGACTGGCGTCGTCCTTGGTCGCGGGGGCGCTGTCGGGATTACTGGGGATTGGCGGCGGCCCTATCAAAGTCCCGGTGATGATGATCTTCATGGACGTGCCGCTCATCGTGGCTACAGCCACTTCCAACTTCATGATTGGAGTAACCGCGGCAGCGAGTGCGATCGTTTATTACCGCCGGGGCGACATTCTGGTGGAAGTCGCTGCGCCGCTGGCAGTCGGAGTTTTCTTAGGCTCCCTGTTGGGCGCAAGACTCTCCCCGCGCATTCACAAAAAAGTGGTGGTTTATCTTCTGGTTGGAGTCATGTTCTACCTTGCCGGACATTTGCTGCTGCATCTGGCGAAGGTGCATCTATGAGCGAACTTCGGGAGCCGGCATTTGATCGAGCCGTGGCGCTGGTGCTGCGCATCGGTGCGTTTGGCTGCTTCTTCATCATGTTGGCCGGACTCATGGCTGGCTTGTTCATGAGTGGCCACCTCCCGCTGGATATCGAGCGCGCAGGAGTCCTGCTAATGCTGGCGACCCCAGTGGTGCGGGTTCTGGTCGCGTGCGTGTTATTTTTTCGAGAAAAGGATTTCAAGTACGGCTGGATATCGTTTG
>QHVR01000546.1 GCA_003223595.1 Acidobacteriota bacterium | reverse complement strand
AATCATCTCCGCCGTTTCGAAGCCATCCATCCCGGGCATGCACACGTCCATCAGCACTAAAGCGACGTCATTCTTCAGCAGTTGCTCCAGCGCTTCCATCCCCGAATGTGCTTCGATCAGGTTTTCACCCAATTCACCAAGCACGGCCTCATAGGCCATCAGCTTGGTCGGTTGGTCATCGACCAGAAGAATGTTCAGTTTTTCGTCCATGACTTGAATGTTTGTCCAATGAGGCCTTGACTGCATTGCCCGCAGCCTCACACGGTAGGACGAATATTGCCTTACGTGAATACAGGAAAAGACCTAAAGGAGGGGTGGCTCGCTTGGTACGGAATAGACCCGAGGAGTTGCTGTCACGATTTCCGTTGACAATCATAACTTACTTATATAAGGTATAACTTATGGACTTGAACGCCGCCTTTTCCGCAGTAGCCGACCCGACCAGACGTGCCATCCTGGCGCGATTGGCTCACGGCGAGGCCACGGTGACGGAGTTGGCCGGACCTTTTCAGATCACACAACCGGCGATCTCGCAGCACCTCAAAGTACTCGAGGACGCCGGTCTCATCTCGAGTCGCGTCGTGGGAACAAAACGTCCTCGCCGCCTCTCGAAATCTGCTATCGACGCAATGGATCACTGGTTGGTAATGCTGCGCAACGCTCTGGAAAAAAATTACGAGCGGCTTGATGAGGTTCTGGCCGCCATGGAACAGACGAAGAAAACAACAAAGGAGATGAAATGAGCAAATTAAGTCTGAAAACCGAAGGTGAAAAATATGTTGTGGTCACGAGACGCTTTAATGCCTCGCCAGCGGCTGTGTATCGTGCCCACATTGACCCAGAACTCATTCAGCAGTGGATGCTGGGTCCCGAAGGCTGGAGCATGCCGGTCTGCATCAACGACGCGCGCCCGGGCGGCAAGATTCGCTACGAATGGTCCAATGGGAAAGGCGCCGGATTCCACCTCACGGGAGAGTTCGTGGAACTGGTGCCCCCAAACAAAATCGTCCATGTGGAACGGATGCATTTGCCCGACCCCACTCCAGACAATCACATTGAAACGACCTTCGAACCGGACGGGGAGGGCACTTTCATGACCATGCGCATGACCCTGCCCGACGCTCAGACGCGAGCCGCCATGCTGGCGACAGGAATGGAAGGTGGAATGGAGACGAGTTATGTTCGCCTGGAGAACATGATCAGCGCCAACGCAGAACTAAATAAAATGGCAAGCTGATCTTCAACGCGAGCACGGATGCCACGGTGCCCCACCCTACGCAATGTTCGTAGGGTGGGGAATTTGAGACCCGTTCATCACCGTTTCTTTCCGCTAGCCGCCGCAGCTTTGGCTCCGCCGGCTCTTTTGGCTCTACCCCGCGCCACCAGATCGGCGACGGTAGTATTCTCCAGAATCTTCGCTGCCGCGTCGCGCACGGCCAAAAAAACCTCATACAGCGCCCGGTGATCCTCATCCTTATCGATGAGCCCGCGCAACTGTTCCGCATCTCCCATGGGAGCCAGCGGCCCATCCACCAGTCGGATAATATCGCTCAGCGGAATCTCCGCAGGATCCCGCCGCAACTGATACCCGCCCCGCGCCCCGCGCACGCTATCCACAATGCGCGCATTCTTCAGTTCCAGCAGAATCAATTCCAGGAACTTCTCCGGCAGATCGCTCTCCGCGGCAATGTCCCGGATCTTAATGGCCCCCTGCTCATGCCGCCGCGCTAGCGTCATCATCGCCTGCAGCGCATATAACCCCTTTTGCGAAATTTTCAACTCTCGACTCCGCCGTCCCGCCCTGCATTGTGCCCCATTTCAACCTCTTTGCCTAGAACCATGCAAGGTGCGCAGGAAACTCAACCTGATCCCCAGTCCCTATTCCCTGGTTTTGTAAGCTACTGCAGCGTTACCCGAAATGTGCTGGAGTCCGCAGAGCGGTGCAAGCACGATGGGAACGAAAGCGGCACCGCGCTCGAGCCGATGGGCCTATCGACGCCAGATGCCGCTCCGCCCTGCTTGCCTTCCTAGGTCGTGAAAGAGAAAACGAACGACTGGTGCCATCGAAGGGACTCGAACCCCCACACCGTTGCCGGTACATGGACCTGAACCATGCGCGTCTGCCAATTCCGCCACGATGGCAAGTGGACTTCAATTCGCCGGGCAGCCCGTAAGCCGCCGGAAAGACTTACACACACATTTTACAGACAGTCAGAATAATCCGCCAGCAATGCTACTCCAGCTTTGCACTCATCGTGATCTTGGCGTTGAGCACTTTGGAGACCGGACATCCTTTCTCCGCCGCCTCCGCATACTTCTGGAACGTTGCTGCGTCCGCACCCGGCACTTTGCCGACCACATCGATGTGACTCTGCGTGATCGTCCATCCTGAATCCAGCTTCTCGAACGACAGGGTCACAGTCGTAGAAATGCTCTCGGGCGTAAGATTCGCCCCACCCAGTTGCGCCGAGAGCGCCATCGAGAAGCATCCCGCATGCGCCGCTGCAATCAACTCCTCGGGATTGGTCCCCGGAGCATTCTCGAAGCGCGTGGTAAATGAATATTGCGTATTGTTGAGCACTCCGCCTGGAGCCGACATCGTTCCCTTCCCATCCTTCAATCCGCCCTTCCAAACCGCGCTGGCCTTGCGTTGCATGACGTTCTCCTCAATGTTTAGAAATAAAGTCGCCCTGCCATTCTAGACGGAGTCCCATGAACTCGTCATCGGATCGAGCGACGTTCGGTTGTTAATTGTTGGATGGTGGAACGAAATTGCAGTTGTCGCAGCGATGGATTCAGTAAAAATCCGAGCAGCTCAAATAGAACCCGCACTGCGGGCAGTTCAACTTGCAGCGGCTTTCCCGGAGTCGCGCCGAACAGTTGGGGCAATACTGTCCCGGATCAGCCTGCTTCACCGTGGAGCCAGCGCCCTGTTGTGCCTCGGCCGTCTTCTGCTCTTCACTCATCGAGAACGAATCCCACGCGCTTATCTCTCCAGGGGAACAGATCGGCTCGGTAGCCGCATTACCCGCCCGGTGTCTTGCCTTGGCTTGTTCTCGCCCGGATGATCGCGCTCCGCAATTTGCTGCTTCACCCGCTGGATCAGAACTGCCAGCTTTTTCGATTCCTGATCTCTTTCCGCCTGCTTGCACATTTTTTGTAAGTCCTGGGGAGCATACGAAACACGGTTCGTCATCGGATCAGTCCTTTTTATGATGGCTATCAAAGAAGCGGATTTTCGGAAGGCATAGCCTACCCTATACGCGGGTTCTTGCCAATCCCGCAGGCTACCCCATCTTCAATTGCCCATTAAGATGACATCCAACCTGTCTGGGTTCGCGTCCTTTGATTGAAAACCAGGTCGTCCCCTACTCTCCGTTTCCTGTTGGCTCCAGAGGTACATGGCCTTCCTGACCGTTGAGCCCCTGCCCAATTTCCACGAGAATCTCGAAGGATGCGAATTTGTCTTCGCGGGGGCGAGAGTGTTCTTCCGTAAAGTATTAATGTTCTCTTTATTCTTCGCCACCGCCGGCGTGTCTTTGGCAGCAGCTCGCGATCTCGCGGTCGTCTCCAACAAAGCCAACTCTGTTTCCGCGCTGGCTTTGGCCGACCTCGTGAAGATCTGCAAAGGCCAGACCAACCGCTGGCCGGATGGCAAGTCCGTCACCTTTGTGATGCGTTCTCCTGCCAACCCCGCGATGAAGATGGTGCTGGAAAAGCTCTACGACGCTCCTGAACCGCAGGTGAAAGAACTGGTCGCCACAGCTAATCACGGACGCGCTGGCCATCCCGCGATCATGATTGTCGAGTCCGATGAGGACCTGGTCAATAAAGTCGCATCCATTCCCGGCGCGGTAGGTGTTGTGGATGTTTACTCCATCAATAGCAGCGTCTCTGTCGTCAAGCTCGGGGGCAAACTCCCCCTCGAGCCCGGGTACCTGCTGCACGGAAACTAGAAAGGGATGAGCGCGGTGCGAACCTGTCCGCGTTATCTGAAATGAGCACCGACGACAAAGCCCGCGCAGCAGCCGCCGCAGAGACGGGCGCTCAACCCAGTTCCGGCCATCGCCCAAAGGCCCAGTACACCCGCCGCTTTCCGCGCTTCGCCATTGATGTCCGCTTGCAAGTCAAAATGTTTCAAGCCGGAGAATTCCGTAGCTGTTGGGGACGCTCCACCGAGATGGGTCAGGACGGCATCGGCGCCACCCTCACCGGCAGTCTCGAACCCGGCGAAATCGTCACTCTCGATATCCCGCTTCCCCTTACACCCTATCCCATCAAGGTTCGTGCGATTGTCCGCTACCGCCAGGGCCTCCGCTATGGCTTCGAGTTTCTGACCCTGAACGATCACCAGCGCGACACCATTCGCCGCGTCTGCGAATACTTGGCCACGAAATCCTGAACTGATCCCCGTACCCTAACCCCTATCCCCTGATCTGTTGTACTCCGGACGCTAAGCCTCGGTACCCTGCTTCGTTCTGCCGCTACGAGCACATCGCTGCTCAGCATCAGCACCGAGCGGTAACGCCTTTGACAAAGCCAATGATCTGAATTGCAGCAACCGCGATCAGGAGTGCTGAAAAAACCAGAACCCAGGCCAAGTGGCGCTTCTCCAGCAATTGATAAGCAATACCGTGAGCCGCTGTCAGCACGACCGCTGCATACGTCCATCTCTGCAGAAACTTCCAGCGGCGAGTTCCTAACCAACGCAGGGAGACATCATTGGAGATCGTTAAAAGCATTAACAATAGCAAGGCGGCACCCAGCCCGGCGAAGTTAGCGAAGCCAAACTGCGTATTTTGCAGCCGCAGCGGGTGAAGTTGCTTGAAAAAGTACATCCACATCCGTCCTCGAAGATGCACAGTCAGGCCAACCGCCGTGTGCAGGATGCCCAGAATACCGGTCCATATCCCCACGTCCCGCCGAAAGTCAGAACTGATGGGATTGGCCCGCCCCCGCAGGACATTCCATGGTCCGAGCCAAAGCGATACCGCGAGAAAGATCAGACCAGCATACGCAGTAGCAATACTCAATCGGTGGCGCACATCGGGCGGGGGTGTCGCCGCATACGCCAAGAATGTGATTAAGATCGCTATGCCGGCGAGACTCACATGCCGTATGTATCGCCGAATGGAATAAGTAGCCTCAGGCATGATCCAAGCCTATTTCGTCGCCCTGCAGAGCTGCGGTGAATGGACGAGCTTCGGGACGCTAAGGGGAACGAATCCGCCTCTACGCTTGCGGTAGAACGACGACGCAGGTAAATGTTCGTCAGAATCAGGCTGCCGCATATGCGGCGCGCCGGAAGCTCTGTCCAAAAATCGGACGAACCTCTTCTTCCCGGGCGATCAGGTGGGCTTTCAAAAACGCGACACGACTGGCCCTCTCGTACAAACTGGCCAGCGTCTGTGCCTCGACATCGGCGCGCATGCGCTCCGCCGTGACAGCAAACGTGGCTGTGAGTTGCAGGGCTTCGTGGGAAGACAGGAATGACATCTGGAGAAAATCCTTCTGAGCGGGTGCAAGTATTCTACCTGATTGCGGCTGAAAAGAAAATCGGCCGGATCCTCCCATTTGTAAGATGCCCTGCCGTACGTCCCAAGCCGTTGGACCCTAACCCTTAGGTCGGATCTGGCACCAAACGGGACACGCCATTTCCAGCTTTCCACGACTGAATTCGCTTTGCTGCTGCGAACTTCGGCTCCCCTTGACAAACCGCCGCTGCGCCGCCCGCATCCCAAAGTAAAATACCCCTGCAACCGCATGCGTGCTCTCCTCGTCGACGAAAACGGAGTAGCCGTCAACTCCGCCCGCATCACGCTGCAATCTCCCACGCAATCTGAAGTGCGCTGCCAGACCACCTTCACCGGGCGCTGCCTATTCCCATCGCTTGCTCCCGGTCAGTACCACATCCACGTCGAGAAGGAAGGCTACTACGCCCTGGACCAGCCGGCCGTCCAGATCGATCCCAGCTCTTCCGTCGAGGTCACTCTCAACCACCAGCAGGAAATTCGTGAAGTCGTCGACGTCCGCGAATCCACTCCCGCCATCGATCCCACGCAAGTTTCTTCGCGCGAGACCCTCACCGGACTCGACGTCATCAACATCGTCTTCCCCGCTACCCACGATTACCGCAACGCTCTCAACTTCATTCCCGGCGTGGTGCAGGATCAATTCGGCCAGCCGCACATCGCCGGAGCGCAAACTTATCAGGCCGAAACTCTGCTCGATGGCTTCAACGTAACCCAACCCGCCAACGGACTCCTCCTGCTCCGCGTCAGCACCGACGCTTTCCGCTCCATCCAGGTCGAGCCTTCTCGCGAGCCCGCCGAAGCCGGCAAAGGTTCCGCCGGACTGCTCATGCTCAACACGGGCATTGGCGACGACCATTTCCGCTTCTCCGCCACGGACTTTCTCCCCTCGTTCATCAACCGCCACGGATGGCGCTTCGATCAATTTCTTCCTCGCTTCACCTTTTCCGGCCCCATCGCAAAAGGCAAAATCTGGTTCTACAATGCCTTCGACGGCGAATACAACAACCAGATCTATACCGAACTGCCCCGCGGAGCCGACAACGACCACATCCTTCGCCTCGGCAATCTCACCAAGCTCCAGGCCAATCTCACCAACCGCAACATTCTCACCACCAGCTTCCTCATCAATGACCTGCACGACCAGTACGCATTTCTTTCCCCGCAGAGTCCCCAGCCCTCCAATCCCAAGAACGACGAGTCCGCCTACGTGGCCTCCATAAAAGATCAGCACTACTTCCCCAGCGGAGATCTTCTCGAAACCGGATTCGCATTCGTCCAGTACAACACCCGCTACACCCCCTACGGCGCCAGTCCTTACTTCGTGAACACGAACACTACGGGAGGAAACTACTACCTGACTCAGCAGACCAACGCTACCCGCTGGCAGGGGATTGCTAATGTTTATTTGCAACCGCAGCAATGGTACGGCCGCCATGACTTCAAGTTCGGTATCGATCTCGACCGCATCGACTACGACGCCCGTTTCTTCCGTCGGCCAATTTCATTTCTCACGGACAACAACCGCCTCACGACTCCCGACCTCTGCTTCACCGCCCCGCAGGACAAAAATTTTCCCTGCACCCGCTACTCCGCATTCACCGCCGCTCCCCTGCACGAGCAATTCAACAACGAGGTCTCGGCTTACCTCGAAGATCGCTGGAGCATTACCAACCGTTTTCTGGTCGAACCAGGCGTCCGTCTCGATTGGGATTCCATGATCCACCGCTCGGACGTTGCTCCCCGTCTCGCCGCTACTTATGTCCTCGACAATTCGGGAAATACGAAACTCTCCGCCGGCATCGGGCTAATCTACGAGTCCACGCCCATCTTTCTGATCGCCCGTCCCTACGCCGGATCCCGCCAGGATACTTTCTTCTTTACCGATCCCACCTGCACCACGCCCACCGGATGCGTCACCACCACCGGCCCGCGCACGACCACGTTCGCCGCCAACACCAGCGCGCTGCAGTCGCCGCGTTTTGTGAACTGGAGCATAGCGCTCGAAAGGAAACTCCCGGCTGCCATTTACGCCAAGGCTGAATATTTTCAGCGCCGCGGTTCCCGCGGCTTCGTTTATAACGCTCCCGCTCTCTCCAGCGGCGACTTCATCCTGCAGAATACGCGCGACGATCACTACAACTCGTTCCACATCACTCTCCGCCGCAATTTCCGCGAAGCCTACATGCTCATGGGCTCCTATACCCGTTCCAGCGCAACTTCCAACCAGGCGCTCGATTTCAACGTCGACAACAATATCCTCAGCCCCCAGCAGCCCGGTCCTTATCCGTGGGATACCCCGAACCGCTTTCTCTCCTGGGGATACCTCCCGTTTTTCAGTCTGCCGATCATTCATCGTCTCGAAATCGCATACTCCATGGAAGCCCGCACCGGATTCCCTTTCAACGAATTCACCGACCAGCAGCAACTCATCGGCAAACCCGGAGAGCATCGCTTTCCCGAATACTTATCTCTGAATCTCCAACTCGAAAAGCGTTTTCATTTCCTGGGCTACTACCTCGCTCTCCGCGGAGGCCTCGACAACATCACCGGCCGCTGCAATCCCTATGTAGTAAACAGCGTGATCGACGCCTCCCACCCCCAACCCACCTTCAGCGCCTGCGAAGGCCGCGCCTTCACCTCCAGAATCCGTCTAATAGGCCGCAAGTAGTCGGAAATTACAAAATTACCCGATTACCAAATTACGAAAATGCCCAGTTCCCCAATGCTCCCCCCCCGCGTTCTATAATCACCCCACTGCATCGAATTCGAATCTCCCGTCATCAGAACCTTCTGGAGGATAACAATGGCTCACGAACTGCCCCCCTTGCCGTATTCGTACGACGCACTGGAACCCACCATCGACAAGCAGACGATGACCCTGCACCACGACATGCATCATGGTGCCTACGTAAAAAATCTGAACGCCGCCATCGAGAAGCATCCCGAACTGGCCAGCAAATCTGCCGACGAATTGATCCGCGACCTCAATGCCGTTCCCGAAGACATCCGCGCCGCTGTCCGCAACAATGGCGGAGGCCATGTCAACCACAGCATGTTCTGGAAGATCATGAAGCCCAAAGGAGGCGGCGATCCCAGCGGTGAAATCGCCCAGGTCATCCAGAAAACTTTCGGCAACTTCAACGACTTCAAAACCAAATTCAATGACGCCGGCACCAAGCAGTTCGGCTCAGGATGGGTCTGGCTGGCAGGAAAGTCGAGCGGCGAGGTCCAGATCGTCACCACCCCCAATCAGGACAACCCGCTTTCCCAAGGCCTGTTCCCCATTTTCGGCAACGACGTCTGGGAGCACGCCTACTATCTGAAGTACAACAATCGCCGCCCCGAATACCTGGCCGCCTGGTGGAATGTCCTAAACTGGGACGAAATCAACAACCGTTACAAGGCCCTGAAATCAGGAAAGACAACTCAAGAACCAGCCTTGGCCCACCGCTAAAGCTATCGATGACCCTCTAGGGACGGACCCATGGGTCCGTCCCTACTTCCTCTGTGTACCCTGTGCTACCAACGTAATTTCGTCCACTCCCTTAGGGTAATTCCCCTACCTCGCGCAGTGGTCCTTCGCAAACCTCCTGCACCGCCCTCGAATCGAAACCACAGAGGAGGGAACGACGATGAAGAAATGTGTAATCGCAATGCTAGTGACCTGCGTAGGCGCGTTCGCCTGGGCCGCCGACGACGCCAACAGTAACGCCAACACCGAACTGCAGCGCGCCACCGAAACCGTTCAGAACATCACTTCCGCTCCCGCGGATAAGGGTGTCCCCAACCAGGTTCTCGAGGGAGCCAAGTGCGTAGCCGTAATTCCCAAGCTAGTGAAAGGAGCTTTCGTCGTTGGCGGCGAGCACGGCAAGGGCGTCGCCACCTGCAAGAATGCCACCAACCAGTGGAGCGCTCCCGCTCCGTTCGAAGTCAGCGGAATCAGCTGGGGTCCGCAGATCGGCGGCAAGAGCACCGACCTCATGATGTTCATCATGAATGATCAGGGCATGAACGACCTGATGCGCGGCCACGTAAAGCTCGGTGCAGATGTCTCGGCCGCCGCAGGCCCAGTCGGACGCACCGCCTCCGCCGATGCCGGATACAAAGCCGGCATCCTGACCTACTCCGCCAGCAAAGGCGCGTTTATCGGCGCATCGCTGAACGGCGCTGAACTGAATCAGGATCACAAACTCACCAAGGAACTCTTCGGCAGCGATGTTCCTTTTGCCGAGATTCTCGAGGGCAAAGCTCAGGCCAAGAGCACAGACGCCCGCGATTTCGTTAACGCCGTCCAGAAC
>QHVR01000545.1:433-6813 GCA_003223595.1 Acidobacteriota bacterium | reverse complement strand
TGTTATTGACGTGGCAATCTGTACATTGGCGCGGGGGAACGGTGTGCGCACCGGTCAGCGGAAAACCGGACTTCGCGTGATCGAAAGTCGCCGGCTGCCAGGCTGCGGTGGTGTGGCAGGTTTCACAAGTCTGTGCGAATCCACCGCTCACGTGATTCGGGTTCGTGGCTCCCTGGAAATCTTTCAAGTGACACGACACGCAGGTGGTGCTGGTCAGGTTGTAGTTGTTATTGACGTGGCAATCGGTGCATTGCCGAGGCGGAACCGTATGCGCACCGGTCAACACAAAATTCACTGTGGAGTGATCGAATTTCGCCGGTTGCCACGCCGCGGTGGTGTGGCACTGCAGGCAATTCGAGGGGAAGTTAGCAGCCACGTGGTTCGGATTCTTGGTGGCTTGAAAATCCTTGAGGTGGCAGGTCAGGCAAGCCGAGGTCGTCAGGGTGTAGTTGTTATTCGTGTGGCAATCCGTGCATTGGCGCGGTGGCACAGCGTGCCCGCCCGTCAGCAGGAAACCGGTGGACGAGTGGTCAAACTTCGCGTTCAGCCAGTTGTCACTGGAATGGCATGTGTTGCAATCCGTAGAGAACTTTGCGGTGACGTGATTGGGATTTGTGGTCGCCTGAAAATCTTTGAAGTGGCAGGAAGCGCAGGCCGTTGACATCGTTTGGAATTTGCTATTGGCCCCGCCTTTGTGACAGGCATCGCAGTCCACAGCCGCGTGCGCTCCGGTCAAGGGAAAGCGGTTATTGTGCTGCTGGATCTGCTGAATCGAAACTTGCCATCCCCGAACCGTGTGGCAGGCCTCGCAATTGGCTCCCAGTTGCCGTTTGTGAATATCGGCATGGCAGTCCTGGCAACGCTGTCCGACGTTGCTAAACACGGGTTTTATGTGGCACTGAGCGCAGGTGACGGACTGGTGCATGCCGCGCAAAGGGTAGCGCGTCCGGTTGTGGTCGAATTCTGGAACGGCTCGAATCGGCGTCCACCCGCTTGCTGTATGGCAATTTTGACAAGGAATAGCGAGGTTCCCGTGCGGACTGCGAGTTCCGCCCGATACCTGCGCCTCCCCCGTACCTGAGTACGCGGTAAACGCGAGCAGCGCCACTGCAATGACCTTGAGCACGGCCCCAGCACGTGACATGACTTGCCCTTTCGTCTACCCACAACAGAAATGAATTAAGAACAGCTATAAGGACGGAAGAACCTGCAACTGCAATTGTTAGTCCAACCACAATAACGATTCCATCGCAGCCGCGGAAAGTTACCGGGGTGCGTATTCGCGGGTTGGTTAGGCCAGTGGCCAGATTCCAGCCGGTTCAGTAGTACTGAAGCCAAGTGTAAGTTCTTCGTATTACCGCGAAGTTTTTCCTATTGAACCTTCGTGTTGTTAAGAAATCTGAACGCGCAATCTTTGAACAGATTCCGGCCACAACTGGAAGAGTCTCGTTAGCAGCCATGGCTGCTTTCGCGGGCACTTCACTTGTAGAAAAATCCGAACGTTTGAACTGAATGAAACCAGACTCTGTGGCAGGACAGGGTATAAGAATATAGGCCTAGAGATGCAGCGCGCAGAATGAAAGGTTGTAAGCTCTGCGAGTCATACGCAGGGAGAAGTCCAGACAGAAAAGTCGGAGCTTTCTAATCTTTCAATCCCGACGCGCTTGCTTTAGGTACGGGGTTGTTGGCGCCATGACAAGCGGCACATTCTTTCGGCGTCGGCTTGTAGAACAGAACCGTTTTGCCCTCCACCACCCTTGTCAGCTTGTGACAGCCGGCGCAGCGCACGTTCTGGTGCGCGCCCCGCAATGCGAACGCAGTACGCTTGTCGTGATCAAACAGCGACGGCTTCCATTTCATGCTGTTGTGACACTCGGCGCAGCGCGTAACTCCGGCCTTTGCGAATTGCTTGCCATGCACGTCCTGGTGGCAGTCCTCACATTGCGTTGGAGCAGTTTTGAAATCGACATGCAACAAGTTCGTTTCAAGATTTGGCGGCTTATGGCAATCGATGCACGCGGTAGCGCGGTGCGCGCCCAGGAGCGTAAATTTCGTCTGCGAGTGATCGAATCCTGAGAGCTCTCTCCAACTCTTGGTGGAGTGGCAGGCCTCGCACCCAGCCTTCGATCCGTCAGCCCGGACACGCTGCATGCGTTCCTGGAACTGTCCCTTATGCGGATCATTATGGCAACTGGCGCAGTTCAGATTGCTCCAGTGATAAACAACGGCGGGCTTGGGTTGGAACTCCGCCGATTCCTTGTGGCAGTCGGCGCAGGGAACGGCGACGTGCCCTCCCGTGAGTACGAAGTGAGTCTCCTTGTGCTTGGCTAGCGTAAAGGTAGACGGCTTGTAAGCATTCACCGTATGACAACGGTCGCAAGCGTTGAAATACGGCGCGGCGGCAAACTGCCCCGCGTGCCGGTCGCCATGACAATCTGTGCAGCGATCGAATTTGACCTTGAATACTGTGTCCTTCCCTTTTGGAATATGGCACTGCGCGCATTCCAGACGAGCGTGGCCACCCTGCAACGGATACGCCGTGGACGCATGTTCCTTAACCGTAAATTTCGATGGCTTCCAGCCCTGCACCGTGTGACAGGACGCGCACTCTCCTTGGTCCGACCGCTTAACAAACTGCCCTTTGTGCGATTCCTTGTGGCAGTCGGCGCAGGGAACGGCGACGTGCCCTCCCGTGAGTACGAAGTGAGTCTCCTTGTGCTTGGCTAGCGTAAAGGTAGACGGCTTGTAAGCATTCACCGTATGACAACGGTCGCAAGCGTTGAAATACGGCGCGGCGGCAAACTGCCCCGCGTGCCGGTCGCCATGACAATCTGTGCAGCGATCGAATTTGACCTTGAATACTGTGTCCTTCCCTTTTGGAATATGGCACTGCGCGCATTCCAGACGAGCGTGGCCACCCTGCAACGGATACGCCGTGGACGCATGTTCCTTAACCGTAAATTTCGATGGCTTCCAGCCCTGCACCGTGTGACAGGACGCGCACTCTCCTTGGTCCGACCGCTTAACAAACTGCCCTTTGTGTGGATCCTTGTGGCAGTCCATGCACTTCGCGAATACCAGCGGCTTCTTGAAGTCGCCGTTGGCGTGGCATTGAGCGCAGTCCACACTCACATGCTTCCCCTCCAGCGGAAACTTCGTCTTGGAGTGATCAAAGCGCTGGTTGACTGTCTGCAACGAAATCTTTTTCCAGCCGCTGGTGTTGTGACAGGACTGGCAACTCTGGGGGAAGCTGCCGTGATGCGGATCCTTGTGGCAGTCGGAACACTGATTGAATGGAATGCCGACGTACTGCGGCTTTCCGTCGGCTCCGTTGCTGTGGCACTTGGCGCATTGCACTTGCAGGTGCAGCCCGGTTAACGGGTAGCGTGTCTTGGAGTGATCGAACTGACCCATGTTGATCGACTTCCAATCGACGAAGTTGTGGCAGGAAGCACAATTCTGGCCCAGTCGTCCCTTGTGCTGATCCTGGTGGCAGGTCACGCAGGCCGTGGAAATGCCGAGATAAGTTCGGCTGGGGTCTTTAATCTTGATTGACGGCCGTTCCTGGGGAGAGATGTGCGACGGATTATGGCACTTCGAGCACTCCAGCCCAGCATGCTTGCCCTCGAGAACGTACCCTGCCTCTTTGTGATTGAAGGTTTTGATATTCCACTTGATCAGTGGAAAATCTTCGCCGTTGTGCTCGGAATGGCAGCGGGCGCATTCCTGGCTTGAACCGTTCGGAATGTTGTAGGTAGAGTGCAGCCCCTTGTGAGCGGAAAGCCGATTAGCGATTTCAGTGTGACAATCCAGGCATTTGAGCGCAGCCTGGCCGCCGAATTTATGGCAACTGGCGCAATTCGTGGAGCCGTTGAGGGATTGGTGGGGCCGAGACAGCGGGCCGGGAGAAATCTGTGCCGAAGCACCAGGAATGGCACACATCAGAAACGATACGAGAAGCGCGGCAAACATCGCGCCGGCTGCGGATCCAGGAAAGCGCGGGCCTCCATCGCCCCAATTCTGGCGAGACCACCACTTCGGTTGCACTTTCAATCGCGTCTGACCGCGCAAAATCTCCTCGCGAGCTTTGAGGTGAGGACAATACTTATACTCGCTCTGGAGTTTATTTGTCAGTGACGCTTGGCACTAGTGACCACAGGTACACCTCCTGGGTGCCCATGTGTGCGCTGGGGCCCACGGCCCGGCTGAAATTGGCGAAAATAAAAGCGCCCGCAAATTGCGGGCGCCTATGGTACGGGGGAAGGAAAATTAGCTGTGCAGCTTACGCCGGACCATGCCTGCCAATCCCAGCAGTCCGGTGCCTAACATGGCCACCGTCGAAGGTTCGGGCACGGACCCCACTATGGTCGTATCCCCACCCGAGATCATGGTCGATCCGTTGAAGTAGTTTTTGCCGGTATTGATGGTCAATTGAACAGTGACTCCGGATACGGAAACGCCTTGCGCGGTCCCCGTGAGCGTCCCGGTTAGCGTGTAGCTGTGAGTGCCGTTCTCGAGGTTTACCAGTGACCAAGTCACAGGCCCCGAAAACGATCCGGAGAACAATGTCCCGCTGGGAACGCCATTGGTTCCGTTACCGGTCACGGTGAAAGTTCCGCCCGCTGCAAACGTGCCGCCATTGGTCAGGGAAGAACCGCTGGTTAGGGCACCTGTGGAAAATGCAACCGTCCCCAGATCCCCTGTAATTTTTGGGCTGCCCTCAGCGATGATCGCGATCAATGTGGATCCGGAAAGAGTCAAGCCGCTGCTCGATCCGGCCAGAGTTCCGCCGATATTGCTGAAGTCAACGCTGCTATCGGCAAACGAAGCGGCAGGAATCATCAGGCAAGCCAGCGCAATCAACAAAACGGTGAGAGTTCGTACGGAAACCATGAAATCGCTCCTTGCAGAAGGCTGGTTGGTGCAGAAACACACAACCTACAAAGCTGGTTAAGAGTAGGTCGGCCAGGGCAACTGGTCCATACAGCAGTCCCCGTAGGTAAGTTGGTCCAACTTCTGTATTGACCTGAGGTTGTCGCAGACACGCTCCCGGCTGACCCTATCTTCGGCGAGCCCTTCCCCACCGGTTTAGCCATCGCTTCCATTTGTAAAAAAAATGTCAAAAGGCTGTCCCAGCGCAAAGGAAGTAGGGCTAAAGCAGTGTAAGCTTCAGAAACCGGGTGGAATGTTTGTGTTGGGGGTGCTATATGGGGAATCTGGCTGCTCCGCTAAATGCGCTTCGAACGGCGACTCTTGAGCCGTTGTCCAGGGCGGCAAATCGTATCCTGGTTGTTGAGGACGATCCCGCCGTCCAAAAGGCCTTAAGACGGCTCTTTGAAACGGAAGGCTACGCCGTCGAAACGCAGTCGGACGGCAAATCTGCGCTGGACAGTTTTCGAGCTGCCGCACCTGCCGCCATTGTGCTCGACCTTCGGCTTCCCAAGGTATCCGGCCGAGACGTCTGCAAAGAAATCAAGTCGGTCGCCCCGGGCCTGCCAGTCGTGGTGCTCAGCGCCGCCAGCGACGTCTCCGATAAAGTTCTCCTTTTGGAATTGGGCGCAGATGACTATGTCACCAAGCCCTTCAGTCCACGGGAACTCTTGGCGCGAATCCGTGCCGCATTGCGCCACACCGCTCGTACGGCTGAAACCCAGGTCGTCAGCTTCGATGACATCTCCGCTGATTTCAGGAAGATGGAAGTAAAACGCGAGGGCAGAATCGTGGTGCTCACTGCCCAGGAATTCAAAACTTTCCAATTTCTCGTACAGAACGCCGACCGGGTGATCAGCCGCGACGAACTCCTGAATGAAGTCTGGGGATACCAGAATTACCCCTCTACTCGGACGGTCGACAATCACATACTTAAGCTTCGGCAAAAGCTGGAGAAGGATCCCTCCAGTCCGATACACTTCCGCACGGTGCACGGAATGGGGTATAAATTCGTCCGCTAATCGGAAGCCGGTTTTCAGGGCCGTGCAAAATTCATTTCCAGGCAATTCGTCCGGAGTATTCGTGCCGCGACTGCGGTTGCGCACGCGCTTCCTCCTCGCGATGCTGCTGATCACGGCAGGATTGACGCTCACCAGCCTGTTCCTGGTGCGCCGGACCGTAGAAAACAATGTTCGCCAGAGTATTGCCATCAACCTGCGCAATTCCGTTTCTGCCTTTCAGGACTACCTTCATGAACGCGAGACCATGCTCACCAGCGACGTCGCGCTGCTCGCGGATCTTCCGATTACGCGCGCCATCATGACTGGGTCGGACCCGGTTACAATTCAGGACGCTTCCCAGGATGTGGCGGACATTGCCAATAACGATCTCTTCGTTCTGGTCAACCGGTCAGGCAAAGTCCTTGCAGTTCATACGAAGACTCCGGGCTT
>QHVR01000545.1:0-222 GCA_003223595.1 Acidobacteriota bacterium | reverse complement strand
TCTTCCACGCTTCGGCAAGACCAACTCACAGTCGATAACGTCCGCCCCATCATCGCTGGCTCGGCACAGTCCGAACCGCATGATGTCGAGATTGGTTCCGAACGTTACCTGGCCACTTCGCTGGAGCTCTCGAATGCGCCGGAGACGCCGGTCCGCTTCACCGTGATGACATCTTACGATCAAGCGACGAAGTTCTTGGATCAGTTGAATCGCTACATCCTC
>QHVR01000544.1 GCA_003223595.1 Acidobacteriota bacterium | reverse complement strand
CGCGATGAGCGTGATCGGGCTGATGCGCGGGATAAACGAACTCTCATACCATTGCCTTCCCTTGGCGCGCAGCAGCAAGAATCGGGTGATCATCCCCGCCAGGAATGGGATTCCAAGATAGACGAACACGCTCTCGGCAATGTCGCGGATCGAGACATTCACCACGACCCCGTGCAGTCCAAATAATTGCGGAAGCTTGGTAACGAAGATCCAGGCATACACGGAATAGAACAAGACCTGGAAAATGGAATTGAAAGCGACCAGCCCGGCCGCGTAGTCGTTATCCCCTTTTGCCAGTTCATTCCAGACGATCACCATGGCAATGCAACGCGCCAGGCCGATCATGATTAGGCCGGCCATGTATTCCGGGTATCCGCGGAGGAAGATGATGGCGAGCGCGAACATCAGGATCGGTCCGATCACCCAGTTCTGCGCCAGCGAGAGAGCCAGGATCTTTTTGTTGCGGAATACTTCA
>QHVR01000543.1 GCA_003223595.1 Acidobacteriota bacterium | reverse complement strand
GCTAATCCTGCGATCCAGAAGGAAGAATGCCTCGCGGAAAGCCTTCCGCACCTGCTCCTCGGTTCCTTTGCGGCAGCCGGATCGGGAATGGTAATGGAGCGCGCCTAGTTCCCCGTACACAGAAAGAGCACGTTGTAGTTTCGTTGCGTCATGAATGCACAACTCAGTCGCAGCAGCTCGGTCCGCAACACGGACTCTTTTCTGCCGCAGGCTTTACGCCGCGAATGAATGCGCTGAGGACCTTTCCATCTACCTGCGGCGCAATCGTGTCGACGTCAATTCCCTGCCCTGCGAGAAATACCTTGGCGTCTTCCGCGCGATGGATGCGCGTGGGCTGGACCTGCACCTGCTCGAATCCCGCGGCCGTCAACTTGCCTTTGTAATCATTCTCATCCAGTGCGCCGGCAATGCAGCCTACCCAGGCGAGAACGTTTTTCCGAACTTCAGGAAGGATCTCGCCCCGGGTGACCACATCGGAAACGGCGAATCGGCCGCCTGGCTTCAAAACTCGATAGGCCTCGCGCAGAACTTTGTCTTTATCCGCGGAAAGATTGATAACGCAGTTCGAGATGATGACGTCGACTGAGTTGTCCGGCAGGGGAGTGTTCTCAATCTCGCCTTTCAGGAATTCGACATTCTCAATTCCCGACTTGCGCTTGTTCTCGTTGGCAAGGGCAAGCATTTCATCGGTCATATCGAGCCCGTAGGCTTTGCCGGTTGGGCCAACGCGCCGCGCCGAGAGCAGGACATCAATGCCACCGCCTGAACCCAGATCGAGCACCACTTCCCCGGCTTTCAGTTCGGCCAAGGCCGTCGGATTGCCGCAGCCCAGAGAAGCCAGCAACGCTTCCTGAGGAATCTGCTGGATCTGCGAAACGTCGTAGAGATCCGCGGTCATGGGATCACAACAGCTGGATGCCGGCGCGGCGCCGCAGCAGGAACTTCCACCGGTGGTCACGCGCAAAGCGGCTTCCCCGTATTTCTGTTTTACGACTTCTTTGATATCAGCAGTTTCAGCAGTGCTCATGGAATGACTCCTATTTGCAAATTTGTACGATATCTTGTGGCTTGACAGCCTTATTGCGGGTGCAGCATTCGGCATACAGGAACTGCAGCAACTCCTGCAGTGCTTCGGTATTGGCGGTGTAGCGCAAAAAAGTACTCTCGCGCTGGACCTTAACCAGACCTTCGGTTTTCAGTTTTTCCAAATGATGAGACAGCGTCGAGTTGGGAATTTCGAGTTCTTCCTGGATCTCGCTGACCACCAATCCCTCTGGATGCGCCGAGAGCAGGAGACGCATGATGCGCAGGCGCGCCTCAGTTCCCATCGCGGAGAACATATCGGCGTAAGTGGCAATGCGCTCGGCCGCAGGAGTGCTTGGCATATTTCGACATTACTAGAAATATGGTGTGTGGTCAAGCAGAATTTCATCCGATAATGGCTTCATGCTGAACGAGGCATTGCGGCGGGAATTGCTGGCGATGCGGGAGGAAGATCGGCGTGTGCGCACCGAACTGGCGAACGCCGGCGAATTGGGAGGCCCCTACGTTCCCCGAATGGAGGAGGTGCATATCAGGAATGCGGCGCGTTTGCGCGCTCTCATTTCGGAGCATGGCTGGCCGGTTGAGGACATCGTGGGTAAAGACGGCAGCGAGGCTGCGTGGCTCATTGCGCAGCATGCGATCGGAGAACCCGAATTCCAGCGAATGGCTCTCTCCTTATTGCAGGCCGCCACTGTCAATAGAACAATTCCGGCCTGGCATGCCGCGTATCTGGAAGACCGGATTGCCATGCAGGAGGGCCGTCCACAACGCTTCGGTACGCAATGGATGGATGATCCCCACGACGGTTTGATTCGTCCCTGGAAGCTGGCTGAACCCGAGAACGTCAATTGCCTGCGAGCGACGGTCGGACTTGATCCCTTGCGGGCGATACCGAAGCCTGGACCAGAACTCAGCAACGAGGAGCAGCGCAAACTTAGAGAAAGCCAGCGCTGGTGGGAAGAATGGCTTGCCTCCAAAGGCTGGCGCTAACCGTGTAGGCCATGTAGGGACGTCCGCTATCGGCTGTCCACGTTTTGCGGGGAGCCGCCGGGCCTAGCGCGGCTGGACGCGATTGGCGCTGTCCTACATAGGCATCGTGCGGCGGACGCCTCGTCCGCTGGGCTGCAATCATTTATCCTGAACTTGCATGATTCGCACCCTTCGGGCATTTGACCCCCACTCCATCCAACTAGTGATCTTTGATCTCGATGGCACACTGATTGACTCGCGTCTCGATCTAGTCCACTCCGTGAATGCCGCCATCCGCCATATCGGAAAGCCCGAATTGCCGGAACATCTCATCGCCAGTTATGTCGGAGATGGCGCGCCTGCCCTGATCCAGCGCGCACTGGGCGGCGACACCGTTGATGAAGCCTTAATCCGCAAAGGCTTGGCGTTCTTCCTCACTTACTACCGGGATCACAAACTTGACCACACGACGCTCTACGAGGGCATTAAGACGGCTTTATCCCAGGTTCGCAATTCCGGAAACGGCGTGCCCCGCAAGATGGCTGTGCTGACAAACAAGCCGGTAAATCCGTCGCGAGCCATTGTGGAAGCGCTGGGGCTGAAACCATTTTTTTCTCAGGTGTATGGCGGAAATAGCTTTGAAACCAAGAAGCCGGATCCTGAGGGCGCGCGCAAGCTGCTTTATGAGAGCGGCGTTCGGCCCGAACAGGCTGCGATTGTCGGCGACTCCCATACCGATATCGAGACCGGGCACAATGCAGGACTGTGGACCGTGGGCGTGACCTACGGGTTCGCGCCGCAGACGTTGATGGACGCGCATCCGGATGTGCTGGTAGATACACCGGCGGAACTGGGCGCGGTTTTTGCCGGGACGGTTGGGAAGTAAGGCTCGAGCTTCGCTCGACCGGACAGCCGGGGGCGGCTGTCCCTACAGAAGTGCTCATGAAGATGAACAGTAACTCTTTCGGGTTCACTCCGGCTGAGGTGCGCAAGCTGCGCAGGCTCAAGAATCCTTATGGAATTCAAAAGTTGCTCGACGACATGCCGTACCACCTGGAAGATACAGCGTGGTCTCCCCGCAAGGTGTTGGCCGAGCAATCATCGCATTGCCTCGAAGGAGCGATCTTCGCGGCGGCGGCTTTGCGTGTGAATGGCTATCCTCCACTGCTGCTCGATTTTGAAGCGGATCACGATACCGATCACGTGATCGCGGTCTATCGCCAGGACGGCTGCTGGGGCGCAGTGGCGAAATCGAATTACACGGGATGCCGCTGGCGCGAGCCGGTTTACCGCACGCTGCGGGAGCTGGCTCTGAGTTACTTCAACATCTATTTCAACCTGCGGCGCGAGCGCACGCTACGGCGTTATTCCCTTCCGGTGAACCTAAAGCGCTTCGACTCGCAAAACTGGATGACGACCGACCAGCCCGTATGGTTCATCGTCTATCACCTGTTCGATATCAAGCACTTTCCCCTGCTCACCAAAGCACAGGAGAAGCGGCTGCACCGCATTGATGAGCGGCTTTTTCAAGCAGAGTGCCTGGGCAAGGCGCACAAGTCGCGGTCATAACTAAACTCCAGTTTTCTCTTGTCGATGTATTCAGGTACGCCCATGCCTTGGGGGTAACCCAATGGACCTTGAGCACCAACTCGGTAGCCAGGCGCAAACCATGGTCGATCCTCGCCGCCATCCCCGCTTCAAATTTAAGACGGACATTTGTGTTTACGTGCGCGACTCCGAGGTAGTGCGCGGAGAAACCGTGGACCTTAGCCAATCTGGCGTTGCAGCGATGATGCGGGTCGAGGTTCCGGTAGGCGAGGTGGTTCGCCTGGAGTTTTCGGTGCCGTCCGGGGATGTCGAGATCCACGCGGTTGTCCGGCAAAGGAACGCATTCCGCTACGGGTTTCAATTCCTCGAAGCCAGTTCAGCGCAGGACCTGATCGGCCGCACTTGCCGCGATCTCGCCATTAAACTGGCGCTGCCCGGGAGCGAGTAGGCGCAAGTGGTTCCGGGGCGCTCCGCCTCTTACTCCCTTAAAATTGCTTCATGAGCATTCGTACGCTCGCTCCCCTCGCTCTACTCGCACTGTTGCTCGGCGAGTTCCACGCGGATGGGCGCGCCCAACAGCCCTCGGAAACCAGTCCTGCCTCAGTGTCGAGCACTACTCCCGATCTCACGCCCGGTCCGGACGGCAAGCTTTCCGCCGACCAGATGCACCGCTTATTTCAAGTCATGGCTGATAAAGATCTCCAGAACCAGAAGCAGGCACGCGATTACACCTACATCGCCCGCCAGGTGGAAAACAAGCTGGATGGAAAGGGCGAGACCAA
>QHVR01000542.1 GCA_003223595.1 Acidobacteriota bacterium | reverse complement strand
GGCAGAAGCGCGAACAAAAGCAGGAAAAAGAGCGCGATGACGGCCGCAAATTTGTCCGCGAGGTCGCTGACGCCTATAACTTCACCCTGCTGGGCACAGAGTTGGTCGGCGGTCGCGAGGCCTGGGTATTTCAAGGGGAACCGCGGCCAGGATTTGAACCGCACATGAAGGAATCGAAGTTTCTTTCCAAATTTCACGGCCGGGTGTGGATCGATAAGTCCGATCTGCAAATGGCCAACCTGGACGTGGAAGCGA
>QHVR01000541.1 GCA_003223595.1 Acidobacteriota bacterium | reverse complement strand
AGCCTAGAAGAGAGTCACTTCAGCACAACGATGCTAACCTGACGTCCATCGAGGTATACGTTGTAGTCATTTCCACGCTGAAACACCAACGTCGTCGGAGTCTCTGTTTCTGGAAGTTCGTGAGCCTCCACCCAATATGCAAAATAGAATTCCACTTCCGGCCCGAGCCCTTCCTCTCTATTAGAGAGCACGCGAGTTACTACCGCCGTCCGCTCTTCCGAAGGGTTGTCGGACGATATCTTGAACTTGAAACGTTGCCCTACCTTAATTTCAGATTGCATTTGAGCCCTCTTCAATGTTCTCAGCTTCTGATTAATACACCACCACCAGCGACTTTCCATCCTGTCCAGAATATCGTGCCGATTATAGTCCGCTGCTTTCCTAAATCTGAGCAGCGCTCAACTGTCGAAAACCAGGCGATTTCACGTTTTGAGCGGCAAAGTAGGATTTTGAGCGTAATGATTCCATAACCATGTCGGCTCCCACGCACCACACCGAGTTTCCTCGTAAGTACGTGATTCCGGTGGCTGATGGAGTAAAGGCGATCCGTGAGTTCCTCGATTCGGACGATCTCCCGTGCATTATGTGGGAACAGGTCTGAATCTAAGCGTAATCGTGATGCTACAACAGCCTTGGCTCGCCCCGTTTTCTGCCTTGGGCAGTCTAAGCGCATTCATGTAAATTACCTCTTCATGAGACAAATATTCTCGATAGCCATCGTGGCTCTCTCGGCGGCCGCCATCGCCTCAGGGCAACAGCAGAACGCGAGCAGAGACCCAAAAGCGGTCGTTGAGCAGGTCATCAGGAAACTGGACAACGAACGCATCCAAGCGCAGATCCACGCGGATGCGGCGGCGCTACAACGGATCTACGCTGATGATTTCATCGGGGTAGGGCCGAGTGGGACAGTGCGAACTAAGCCACAGGTGATTTCAGATTTCACGTCAGGTGATTTGAAATTTCAATCCATAACCACCGATGATGTTCGAGTGCGCGTTTATGGAGATGCGGCGGTAGAGACTGGCCGCTCAACAATGGATGGGCAAGATAAAGACAAGGCAGTCCCCCACGACACTCGCTTTACCAGAGTGTGGGTAAAGCAGCACGGGCGCTGGCGATTAGTCGCCAACCACTACTCGTCCAATACGTCGCATCAATAAAAGGTGATCGTCGCCAGTAGCCATTTTGAGCGTAATGGCAATTTTTCAACAACTACAGGCTGGTTCCGAGTTCTAAAGTGCCCGGCACAGCTTCGGCACACGACCCGCAAAGTCTGTGATGGGGCATTCTGCAGTCTGCCGCTCCCGAGAGTATGATTTGCCTGAATACCGGAGATTACTCGTGGACGGCGACTCCTGGCCTCAGTCCGATCCGACAATACAGGAAGGTCGAGAAGCGATCTTCACGGAAAAGTGGATTGTCAGCTGTGTGCGGGTGCACACGATTCGAGTGACCGACAGGTTTGTGTCTGCGAGAGTATCGGTGATTCCGACGCGGGGCCTCAAGGGGCGAGAGGGGGACGACATCGCTATCGGCTGCGTCCGCGAACACCTCTCGTTGGCAGGGCAGATTTGGGTGGGGAGAGGATACTGTCAGTGGCGTGTCTTCTTCGCGCCAGAAGTAATTCAGGAAGTCCTCCACATCGCGGCATCCTCCCCGCCAGATTCGATGCTCAACGACTACAACGAGCACTATCATGCTCTGGCCAAACCACTCGCGGAGTATCAGCAGAGAGTAGCCCCTCACCCCGATCTGAAATATCTCAAGCATCGGGAGTGGAGTCAGTAAGTGCAATCGCGATTTTTCGCCAACAATGGCCCGAGGGATCATTCGTCCAGATTCTGAGCAGCAGCGCGACTGCCAGACTTTGGGCCATGCGGTTTTTTGACCGGAATTACAGAGTCATCATCTCCGCCCGCGCTGAGATCGCCTGCATTGAATATCTCTTGAATGACTGCTGAAATCTGCTCCCGTCGCCAATTGTCGTGCAAGCCCTTTGCCAATGCAGGATTGTTGCGCGTCTGTGCGAGTTTCTTCAAGAAATCAGCAGCAACAGGATTTGGTCCCCAGCCTCTCAGGTGCACTACGAGGTACTCAACGATCTCGCGAGGATTGTCGAAGGTCAAAGCAAGAAGGCTAGTTCCGAACACATCCTCGGCAAGATCAATTCTTTCCATCTCCGCGAAGAAATTGAAATCGGGCTTCTGCATGGGTCGGACTCGTTTCCCTCAATTCTAATCCGGGTCGGGTCATGATGAGTGGCGAAACCAGGCCTTAGCGCTCATTGACCCATGATAAGTGAAATGACGATTTTTCATTAATTGACCGGTGACGATCTGGGCTGGGCAACCGCGCCCACAATTAATGTTGCGGTTCGAAGGCCAAACATAGCAATATTGCTACTAGAACTCTGGGAGCACATTCGTCCCAAAGTTGAAAATTACAACTCACTTCCGGCGAAACTGCCCCGGCACAATTCGTATTTTTGTTATGAAAAGGCAACTCGCGCTCGGCGCCGTTATCGCGATCCTCGTTGCCCTTGCTGCATTCTTTCTTGGCTTGAAGGTAAATCTTCATCCGGAGAACCAGAAGCCGGGCAAATTTCCGGAGCAGTTGGTTTATGTTCGCTCCGCAGACGATGTTGTCGACGCTGGTGTCCTCTTTACTTCCACGAACTCGCCATCCAAGCCTCTGGCGATCATCTGGGTACACGGTTGGGGGGCGGATTTCTATACTCCGAGCTACGTGGGAATCGGGCGAGAACTGGCGCACCGTGGGTTTCCAACCATCTCGGTCAATACGCGCATGCATGACATAGGGAACGTGGAGAAATACACACTTCTCGGGAAGCGAGTACGGGGCGGCGGCTACTGGGGCATCACCAGTGAGGACGCGCGTGATGTCGCCGCTTGGATTGATTACGCTCAGAAGCTGGGATACAGCCAAGTCATCCTAGTGGGCCACAGCGCCGGATGGGCCAGTGTCGCCCGTTATCAAGCCGATTCGCAGGACCGCCGCGTGGCCGGGTTGGTCTTTGCTTCCCCCGGCGTCGGGTACTCGACCCAACCAGAGGATCCGCAACTGCTTGCCCAAGCGAAGAAGCTTGTGGACGAAGGCGCCGGTGAGGACTTGATCCGGCTGCCCCAACGTTCTACGCCTTCGTTTGTCAGTGCTGCGACAGAGCTTGATATCGCCAACACATCGCGCCAGTACAAGGATTTCTTTGGAACCCAGACCCCAGACGCAGCCATCACCCGAGTCACGTGTCCGATACTGGCCTTCTTCGGATCGAAGGATGACATCGGAGGTGAAAAGGACCTAGCACTGCTTACATCTTCGGTTCGGCGGCTGGCTCATGGTCCGGCCAGGGTAGATACCGCCATGGTCGCAAACGGCAACCATGAATACGTTGGAGAAGAGGCGCAAGTTGCCGAAGTAATTACGCAATGGATTCAAAAAGAAGTGGAGGGCCACTGAGTTGCGGCCCACGACCACGCCAATGGCGGTGCCTGAATGGCGTACCACTGACACGAAGCACTCAACAGTCGTAACCAGCCGTTACGCTCAGAACCCCTGTTGCGGGCATTTTGAGTCTAACGGCGATGTTTCAACAGTTGGCCTCAGTTTCGACTCGTGTGGGATTTCAAAGATTGTGGAGTTCGTCCTTGGACACGAGCCTCACCTTCACCCACGTGCCTACTTTAGGCGCGACACGGGTGAGATTTCCAGTAGTGGACAGGCGTTACACTCAAAATCCTGTTCTGCACGTCAATGAGTCATCAATTCCGTTATCCAGTAGTTGTATCGCGGATCGCCTCTTCCGTTGAATTGCGTAAATAAGTTCACCCGCAAGCGCGTTGGGAGACCGTTAACGTAGACGAGATTCACGTAAAGCAATCTACTGATCGACGTAGAGGAACCATAGGTGGCGCCTACAGATTGCACGGTTGCCGATCCAATACTGCCGCTCCACACTGCGGGGTACACTATGCCCCAATCACACGGGGTCGGTGAACAGGCGCCGTACGCATGAAGAAACAGTCGGCCTGTGCTGTCGGTTCCGATCACGATTTTGACGAGCGATCTCGAGGTCGAATTCACCCAAGTTCATTTAATCGCCGAATAGTCGGTGGGCGTACGAGCAGAAGCTAAAGCGGTCGCCAGCAGCACACCTGCGGTGGCCCTGACAATTCCCGAACGGAGAGAGTTCATAAAGTGCCTCCCTATTTGCCGTTGATGGCCGCCATTAAAGGCCACATTCACAGCAATGTCGGAGAACGGTTGATTTTTCGCGCTTGCGAACTAATCAGAGACGCATAGTCTGATTACATCAATCGAGTTTCCACGTGCAGTTGCGGAGTGTGTGCTCATGTTGAAATCCCAGAGGGCTACCAAATCTTCTACGCTCCAGAGCTAATCGTAACGGAAAGCCGAGCCTTGGCAAGCGGTCTGTCTTGTGCGGAGTCAACTGTTGTAATCAACTGTCGTAAGCAGGCGATTGCACTCAGAATCCCTCTTCGGGGCATTTTGAGTGCAGCGGCGACTTTTCGCCAGTTACCGCCCTGATAGCTTCAGGATGACAACGGCGCACAGTCCAACAGCGACAACTGCGATTGCCGTCCAGAAAACGAAGCGGCAAAAAACGTGGCAGCACACTCCGAGGGAACAGAGCTTCGTAGGTGTTCAGCACATCATCGCCGCCATGAAAACTCAGCCTATCAATTCTGTCTTTAGTTGAATCCAGTCTCATCAACCGGACTCTCATGGTCCAATGGACGACAATGCTGACGAGGGCCAATATCACGATTGCAGAGAATGCGATAGCGAACATTGTGGGTGCGCCCCCGAGGCGTAACCGCAGAATCATATGCCAATCCGAGGATAACTGTCGAAAGCAGGCGATAGCGCTCAGAATCCCCGCTTTGAGCATTGTGACTGTAGGCGATTTTTCGCCAATTGACGAAGCATATTCGTATTTCCTGGTTGCCAACCAACCTCAAACTGGATTCGTTTGTGATCACAAAGGTACTTATCGCAATTCACCCCAATGCCGACCACCCATTGTTTCTGCGCGAGTTGCATCTCGCCTGACCAATCGCACGATCTCGGGTGAGCAAATAATTTTAATCTTGGACAAGGCCGCGTAGAATGGTTGGCACTGACCTTCGATGAAATCATCGAAGTGGTGCTCGGCCGGCCGCTGATTCAATCGCGTGTAGAACGGGTGCCTGGCGGGCCGCTCGCGGACGCGCTTTCCGACGCGCAACTGCGGAGCGTAGTACACGAGATCAATCCTGTCGGTCCGTACACGCGAACGGGAGGGTGTCATGCCCATCACGCTCACCCAGCACACCGCTCTGATCACAGGAGCATCACGCGGGATTGGCCGCGGAATCGCGCTGAAGCTCGCTGAACAGGGCGTGAAAAAAATTGCCATCAACTACAAGGAGAACGACGCGGCTGCCGAACAGACCGCTCTCCTCCTTAAAGAGCGCGGTGCGGCGCCTCTGCTGATCAAGGCAGATATCGGCAAGGTTGCGGACATCCAGCGCATGTTCGAAACCGTCAAGTCCCAATTCGGCGGCCTCGACATCTTCGTTTCTAACGCCAGGGCTACGATCGCCACAGGCTTCTATGCGGAACCAATGGAGATCTCGCTGGAGGCATGGCAGGCCACGTTTGACACCCAGGCGACGGAGTTCCTGGTTGCGGTCCGCGCAGCCGTGCCGATGATGGGCAAGAACGGCCGGATCATCGCCATCACCTATGCGCCCGGCGGGCAAACCGGAAGCTGGCAGCCTTGGGTCGCGATGGGCTCGGCGAAAGCCGCGAAGGAGGCACTCGCTCGTTATTTCGCGGTCGCTCTCGCCCAGAAGGGCATCACGGTGAACATCATCAGTCCAGGCGCCTGCGATGACAGCGTCCTCAGCGGACTGCCGCCCCAGGTGTTCCAGATGATTAAGGACTGGCACGAGAGCGGCTGGACGCCCATGAGGCGCCTCGGCGTGCCAGCCGATGTCGGTAACGCGGTGGTTCTCCTCTGCACTGACCAGGCGAGCTTCATC
>QHVR01000540.1 GCA_003223595.1 Acidobacteriota bacterium | reverse complement strand
GTCGAGGGCGGTACCGGCATTGGATGGCCGGAATGTACTTTGTGGTCCAGTGAAATCGAAAGTTCCGAAGGGCTGATGAATAAACAATGCCCAGCCTTCGGTGCTGATGATCCACGGAATAGGAACACGTCCACCATGCGTTGCCAGGCGATATGCGCCTTGTCCGCTCCCCATGCTGTCCCTTGAGCCGCGACGATCAAATTGAGGGCCGCCTTCGCCGAGGCCCAGCAATGGTGAATTGCCGGTCGCGAAAGATACGACACTGCTTCCCGCTTCAATTTTGAGTCGCTGAATTTGACGATCATTGAGCGTGGAAATAGTGAAAACAAGCGGAGTCTGCGACACATGAACCTGCAAGTTGCCGGCCTGAAATTCTCTTGCCTGCGAATCACGTTGCAATTTCTGGGTCGGGGCTCCCCAGGATGTGTGCGCAAGCGAACCATTCAAAGGGATAGCGACGGTCTTGTCTTCTCTCACCGGCAACACAGACAATCGAACCGTGTTCTCGCTGACTGAAGTGATCTGAATCTCGCGCTCGGGCGTGGGCTCTTCGAGAAGAATCTTCGCAACTGAACGGCGCGGCAAAACAGCGGCTGCCGATGTGGCGGCCAGTTGCTTCAGCACTTGGCGGCGATTCCATGATTCCTTCATGCTTAACTCTCGTTCTCAGCTCTAATGCGAGTCGCGCGCCACGCGAGCTCCGCTGTGACCCACAAGGAAATCCAGGTCGGCGCCGAGATGTGCCTGTTGCACATGCTCGACGTAGAGGCGTTCCCAGCCGCGTTCTGGGAGAGGCGGAGCCGTCCATTGTGCGCGGCGTCGGGCGAGAGTTGCATCGTCAACATCCAAGCGAATGAGTCTTTGAGCAACATCCAGCGTCACAGAGTCGCCGGACTGTGCCAACGCCAGTGGGCCGCCCGCAGCCGCCTCGGGCGAAATGTGCAGGACGACGGTGCCGTAGGCGGTGCCACTCATACGCGCGTCGGAGATGCGGACCATATCGGTCACGCCTTTGCGCAGGAGTTTCGGAGGAAGCGGCATATTGCCGACTTCAGCCATGCCGGGATAGCCGCGCGGGCCGCAATTCTTGAGAACCATCACGCAGCTCTCATCGATATCGAGCGCTTCGTCATTGATCCGGGCATGAAAGTCTTCGATGGAATCGAACACCACGGCACGCCCGTGGTGCTGCAGAAGATGAGGGCTAGCGGCGGAAAGCTTGATCACCGCACCATTTGGGGCCAGATTTCCACGCAGCACGGTGATGCCGGCATTTTCTTTGAAGGGCGCCGCGAAAGGATGAATTACATCGCGATTCCAGCACTGCGCTTCCTTGACGTTCTCCCAGATCGACTTGCCGTTCACGGTAAGAGCATCGCGGTGCAATGCGCCAGCTTCGCCCATTTCCCTGAGGACTGCGGGAAGCCCGCCGGCGTAATAGAGATCCTCCATGAGATATTTTCCGGAAGGTTGCAGGTTCACCAGGCAAGGTAGAGTTGCGCCAAGACGTTCAAAGTCATCGAGCGCGAGCGGCACGCCAATGCGGCCGGCGATTGCGATCAAATGGATGACCGCGTTTGTTGATCCACCAATGGCGGCGTTGGCTCGGATGGCGTTTTCAAATGCCTCGCGCGTCAGAATGCGAGACATGCACAAATCTTCTTGCACCATTTGCACAATGCGCCGGCCGCTCAACTGCGCGAGCGTACTGCGGCGCGCGTCGACTGCTGGAATCGCGGCATTCCCCGGCAAGCTCATGCCGAGAGCTTCCACCATATTGGCCATCGTGGAGGCCGTGCCCATGGTCATGCAATGACCCTTGGAGCGATGCATACAGCTTTCCGCTTCGAAGAACTCAGCCAGTTTCATCTCGCCAGCACGCACCTGTTCGTGCATTTGCCAAACGCCGGTGCCCGATCCGAGATCATGGCCATGGAATTTCCCCGAAAGCATCGGGCCCCCTGAGAGGCCAATCGTGGGCAAATCGCAGGAAGCAGCGCCCATGAGAAGGGAGGGAGTGGTCTTATCGCAACCCATCAGCAGAACTACGCCGTCCAGCGGATTTCCGCGAATGGATTCTTCCACGTCCATGCTGGCGAGATTGCGGAAGAGCATGGCCGTGGGACGCAGAAGAGTCTCGCCCAGCGACATTACGGGAAATTCCAGCGGGAAGCCGCCTGCCTCCCATACACCACGCTTCACGTAGTCGGCCAATTCGCGAAAATGACCATTGCAAGGCGTCAGTTCAGACCAGGTATTGCAGATCCCAATCACCGGGCGGCCATCGAACAGATCGTGAGGCCAGCCCTGGTTCTTGATCCAGCTTCGATACAGGAAGCCCATCTTGTCCTGGCGTCCAAACCATTCCTGGCTGCGGAGCTTTTTCATCGAGACGATACTCAGAATGAATTTGTATAGGCGCGTCGATCATATCGTAAAAAGGCTGCAGTAAACGTAATCTCAATTGTCTTGACGAGCGCGCGACCGGGGTGGATGATCTCGACATCCAGGACAGTGTGGAATCGCATGCATTTGGACAATGAGATGTGCACGAAAGCAGGGCATTCCCGAGCGCGAATCGGTAAACGATTACTAGGGCGCTATAATTCGTTACGCATATCCCGCGATGGAGAGAAAGAGCTATGACAAAGGCGAAAGGAATGTCTCGGCGTCAGTTTGTCAGCACGGCAGCCGGAGTAGCGGCTATTTCATCCCTGACTTCAAAGTCTGTTTTTGCGGCAACGAGGGCTCAATCCTCTGGCAGCGCTGTCCCCGCTCTCCGCGATGAGCCAACTTGGAAGGATCAAGGGGTGGAGAATCTGGCCAAGTCTCCTCATGCGAAGTTGCGTGACATTCCCGTGCATGCCGTCACGATCCAGAGCGGATTCTGGGGACGCCGGCGCGAGATCAATGTGACCAGGAGTATCCCCAGCATGCATGACTTGCTCGAGGCCAACGGACGCATGAACAATTTTCGCCGTCTCGTCGGCAAGAGCAACGCCCCGCAGATCGGTCCAGTGTTCTCCGATTCCGACGTTTACAAGTGGACGGAAGCGGTTGGGTTCGTTTTGCAGTCGGGCGATCGTCCTGAACTGCGCGCTATGGCCGAGAAACTGATCGACGAAGTTGTAGCTGTCCAGGAGCCCAACGGTTATCTCAACACTTACTACCAGGAAGAGCACAAACCCCTGCGGATGCTTCCACAAACCCAGACCACCGGACACGAACTCTACAACATGGGCCACATGCTGCAAGGCGCCATTGCTTACTACCGGGCCACTGGGGATCGCAAGTTGCTGGATGCGGGCATTCGGTTCGTGAATGATTTTCTGCTGCCCAACTATGGACCAGCTCCGAAGAAGCCCATTGTTTCAGGACATCCGGAGATCGAGATGGGGCTGATTGAGCTCTATCGCATCACAGGCGATAAGCGGCAACTGGATCTGGCCGGCTACATTTTGCAAGGAGACAAGCGCATCGAACTTCCGGAACACCGGACTATTTACATGTATAGCGGCACCCCGTTCACTGCAAGAACCAAGCTGGAAGGGCATGCCGTTCGCGCCATGTACGCATGCTGTGGCGCGACTGACTACTACATGGAAACCGGAGATGAAGCGTACTGGCAAACCTTGAACAAGCTCTGGGACGATATGACATCAACCAAGATGTACGTCACCGGGGGCGTCGGTTCGCGATCGGATGGCGAAGCATTCGGCGACGCCTACGAACTGCCGAATTTCCGCGCTTACGGAGAGAGTTGTGCCGCTATCGGGAATATGATGTGGAACTGGCGCATGCTGGCCGCTACCGGAGATTCCAAGTTTTCCGATGTGATCGAGCGAGCGCTGTACAACGGCATCAACTCCGGCATGTCGCTGGATGGCGTGATGTATTGCTATCGCAACCCGTTGGCCTTCGACGCAACCACAGGCGATAAGATTCGCAATCCATGGTACGACGTCACCTGCTGTCCGCCGAATCTCGAGCGGACCTTCGGTTCCTTGCCGGGGTATTTTTACAGCACGAGCAACGACGGCGTGTACGTGCATCTCTACGACAACTCGCAACTCGACTGGCATCTGGAAAATGGCACTGGGCTGAAAATTACGCAGAAAACAAAGTATCCCTGGGATGGCGCGGTGGAGATGGCGATTGCGCCGGCGCAGCCGTCCGAGTTTAGCGTTTATCTAAGAATTCCCGGATGGGCGGATCGCGCAGAAGTCACTGTGAATGGAAAAGCCTGGAGTGGTGTTACACCTGGAAAGTATTTGAACGTTCGGCGTCAATGGTCACAGGGGGATGTGATCCGCCTGCAATTTCCAATGATGCCGCAGGTGCTGGCGGCAAACCCCCGCGTGGCCGACGATACCGGCCGCGTCGCGGTTCAGCGCGGCCCATTGATTTATTGCCTCGAAGGGATCGATCAACCTCAGGGAGTTGAACTCAGCGAAGTGGGCCTGCGAGTGGGTAAGCAACCGGAATCGGAGTTTCACAGTGAATTCAGAGGCGACCTGCTGGATGGAGTTGTCGTACTGCATCATCCGGGCTTGGTCGCTGAGAGCGGTGCATCCAGTAGTGTTCTTTATCCACGGTATCGGGGAGAGTCGGTGAAGACCCGCCGAGTGGATCTGACGTTTATTCCTTATTACGCATGGTCGAACCGCATGGCGACGGGCATGCAGGTCTGGACACCTTTGCTGGAATCCTGATTGCCTCTGCGGACTGCAATTGGTGGCAGATTCGAGGACGTCCCGATTGTTGCGCTGGAGAACTGCTGTCCTGGTGAGTGCGGCGATAGCGATCAGCTATCTGGATCGGCAGACACTTCCGGTTGCGGTGAATGCTATATCGAAGGACATTCCTCTTTCCAACCAGCAGTTCTCCACGCTGCAGTCTGCGTTCTTGCTTTCGTACGCGTTCATGTACGTCGGCGGTGGAAAGTTAGCCGACGCTCTCGGGACGCGGACAGGTTTCACGGTGATCATGATCTTCTGGTCGCTGGCATGCGCGAGCCATGCGCTGGCGATGACTTTCGCGATGCTGGCAGTAAGCAGGTTCCTGCTCGGCATGGGAGAAGGAGGCGGGTTTCCCGCAGCCACGCGAGCTGTGGCCGAGTGGTTCCCAACTGAGGACCGTTCCACCGCAATGGGCATTATCAATGCTGGAACATCCGTTGGAGCAGTCATCGCGCCGCCGCTGATCGCCGTTATTCTCAGCTTCGCGAATTGGCGTTGGATCTTTGCGATCTCAGGCGCGCTCGGACTTCTGTGGACGGCGTGGTGGCGGCTTTCGTATTTCGTACCGGAGCCCGAGACTTTGAGATCTGGGCGGCGAGAGATGCCGCATACATCAGCAACGAATCCACGATGGATCTCGTTGCTGCGCATTCGGGAGGTCTGGGGAATGGTTGTCGCAAAATTCCTGAGTGACGCTGCCTGGTACTTCTATCTTTTCTGGTTGCCGAAATACCTGTACGACGCGCGCGGATTCGACACGAAGGCAGTGGGAGCATTTGCCTGGATTCCTTATGCTGCGGCTGGAATCGGCTGCCTCGCCGGCGGTTGGTTCTCAAGTTCCCTGGTGCGACGTGAATTCTCATTGGGCGTGGCGAGAAAGCTAGCTCTCGGATTGAGTGCGGCCGTCATGCCGCTGATCATTTTAGTTCCGCACGTTGCGGTATCGTGGGCGATCGCAATTTTCAGCATCGCTTATTTCGGTCAGCAATCCTGGTCAACTCTGATCATGGTTTTACCGGCTGATCTGTTGCCGCGACCCGTGGTCGGTTCCGTCGCGGGATTGGTGGGCTTCGGAGGCGCAATGGGCGGAATCGCATTCGGACAACTCGTCGGCTATTTGCTGGATCACGGAATCGGCTACGGCACAGTGTTTACGCTGGCGGGAATGTTTCACGTGATCGCGTTCATGGTCAT
>QHVR01000539.1 GCA_003223595.1 Acidobacteriota bacterium | reverse complement strand
GCTCATTTTCCCGTCCACACGGGTTTCCGCTTTTCCAGGAATGACGAGATGCCCTCGCGGAAATCCTCAGTTTCGCGGATGCTCGCATTGGATCGCACAGCTTCCTGGATCTGCGCATCAATTTCGTCACGGGCATGGTCGGTCAGCAGTTTCTTGGTCGCGAAGAGAGAGGCGGAGCTGTTTTCCATCAATGTAGAAGCAAACGCGCGAGCCCGAATCAGGAGTTGATCAGCGGGAACGACTTCGCTGAGCAGTCCAAGGCGGAAAGCTTCTTCCGCGCCGAAGATTCTGCCGGTCAGCAGCAGGTCCCTCGCCTGCTTCTCCCCAACCTGCCGCAGCAGGAAGGTGGAGACGATGGCCGGCACAAAACCGATTCGGACTTCGCTATAACCGAACTTCGCATCGGGAGTGGCTAGCGTAAAGTCGCACAGCAGCGCCAGGCCCGTTCCTCCCGCGATGGCCGCGCCGTTCACCGCCGCTATAGTCACTTTGGGGAAATCGTAAATGGATCGGAAGAGTTGGACCATGGTCTGCGAATCTTGCAGATTCTGTTCCGGGGTGCGCCCAATCAGCGCTTTCAAGTTCTCCAGATCCATGCCGGAGCAGAATGCCTTTCCCGCTCCAGTCAGGATCAACACGATGGCGTCCGAGTTCGCCACTTCGTCAAGCGAACGCAGCAGGTCATCGATCAATTCGAAGCTGATGGCGTTGCGCTTCTCCGGGCGATTCAGAGTGAGCGTTGCCAATTTGCCCTCAAATGCGAGTTGAACCGTCTTGTATGGCATACGATTGCGGCCACGATGCTTGCGTGGTTGGTCTTTACTGTGGGAATCTTGTCGCGATCAATCGGCGGCGTGCGACTCCGAATATCTAGCCGCCAGTCCGTTGGTCGCCCTCAGAAGAGTATCGAGTGGCTTCAGGGTTGGCAACTCTGCTTTGCGTTGCTGAAGCGCGGCAATCAAAGCTTCAGTGGCAATATTGCCCACCAATGCGTCCTGGGCAAAGGGACATCCGCCCAGTCCCCCCAGCGCTGAATCAAAGCGCCGGCAGCCCGCGTCGTAGGCGGCCAAGATCTTTTGCGCCGCCACCTCCGGACGGCTGTGCAGATGAACTCCGATGTCGAGATAGCCGTACTGTTCGGTTACGGCGCTCACCAGCTGTCCGATCTGTTCAGGGCTGGCCATTCCGACGGTATCGGCGAGAGAAATCATCTGTAGATTTTCAACTTCGAGCAGTTCGACCGCCTTGAGCACTTCCTCGATGCTCCAGTCATCTCCGTATGGATTGCCGAAGGCCATCGAAATATAAACCACCACGTTCAGGCCGGCGTCCTCCGCTTTCTTCTGTATCTTTTCCAGTTCCTCCAGCGAATCTTCCGGCGACTGGTTCTGATTCTTGTGCAGGAAAGTTTCGGACACGGAATAAGGAAAGCCCAAGGTCGAAACTGCGTTGGTGTCGATCGCCCGCTGCGCGCCTTTCTCGTTGACTACAATTCCAATGATCTCGACACCCTCGTGGGGACCCAGTTCCTTAAGAACCTCCTCTGAGTCGGCCATCTGCGGCACTGCCTTGGGCGACACGAAGGAGACCGCGTCGATGTGTTTGAAACCCGCACTCATCAAAACCTTCAGGTAATCAGCTTTCAGATCGGCAGGGATCATCCCCTTTAGGCCTTGCCAGGCGTCACGCGGACATTCGATGATTTTGACTCCATCGCTCATAGGAAACCTGGCCACGGATTTCACAGATTGCACAGATAATTCAGAAACAAAAGGGTTGATCGGCGGCAATCCGCGTAAATCTGTGGCGAAGAACTTATCAGGTCTGCAGCACTCCGACCTTGAACTCCGGCACGTCGGGATTCAGCGCCGCCGCTTCCAACGCCTGCGTAATCGCCTTGCGGGTTTCCATTGGATCGATGATCTTATCGACCCACAAGCGGGCCGCGCCATAGCGGGGATCGGTCTGCTCGTCGTAAGTACGCTTCACCGATTCGTAGAGTTCTTTCTTGTCTTCGTCGCTTAGTTTTTTCCCGCCGCGCTCCAGTTGCTTCACCTTGATCTCGACCAGGGTTCCGGCTGCCGCATCACCGCTCATGACAGCGTAACGCGCAGTCGGCCACGCGAATACAAATCGCGGGTCGTAAGCCTTGCCGCACATGGCGTAATGCCCCGCGCCGAAAGATCCGCCGACAATGACCGTGATCTTCGGCACGACGGAATTCGAGACGGCATTGACCATCTTCGCGCCCGCCTTGATAATGCCGCTCCATTCGGCATCGCGCCCCACCATGAATCCGTTGACATCATGAAAAAAGATCAGCGGGATCAGGTTCTGGTTGCAATCCATGATGAAGCGCGCGGCCTTTTCGGCGGACTCGGTGTAGATCACGCCACCAAATTCCACCCGCTTGTGTCCCTCGTGATCGGTCTGCTGCGCGTGCAACTTCTGATTGGCCACAATACCTACCGCAAATCCGCCGATGCGTCCGTAACCGCAGAGCACCGTCTTTCCGTATTCGGGCTTGTACTCGTCGAAGCGGCTGCCGTCTAAAACGCGCGCCAGAATCTCTTTCATGTCATAAGGACGCCCCGGAGAGGGATCGTAGATGCCGTAGATTTCCTCCGCCGGACGTTCCGGCTCAACCGGTTTCTTGCGATCCCAGGGAGACAGGCGCCGGTATCCCCACTTCTCGACGATGGAGCGAATACGACCGATACAGGCTTCATCGTTGGGCTCACGGAAATCTACCGTGCCGCTAATGGCGGAATGCATAGCCGCTCCGCCCAGTTCCTCCGCCGAGACCTTCTGTCCGATGGCGGCTTGCACCAGTGCCGGACCCGCGAGGAACAACCCGCTGCCGTCGGTCATCAATACGTGGTCGCACATGACGGGCAGATAACCGCCGCCAGCAACGCACATGCCCATGATGGCAGCGATCTGCGGGATGCCCATGGCCGACATCACAGCATTGTTGCGAAATACGCGTCCAAAATCGTCGGTATCGGGAAAAACATCTTCCTGCAACGGCAGGAATACTCCGGCCGAATCCACCAGGTAAATCGTGGGCATGCGATTCTCAATCGCAATATTCTGTGCGCGTATCACCTTCTTCGATGTCATGGGGAAGAACGCGCCGGCTTTGACCGTGGCATCGTTAGCGATGATCATCACCATACGCGTATGGATGCGTGCCATGCCGGTGATCACGCCCGCCGCCGGGGCGCCACCCCATTCCTCATACATTCCGTGCGCGGCGTAGAGGCCTAGCTCGAAAAATGTCCCGGGATCCGCGAGTAATGCGATGCGTTCGCGCGCGGTCAACCGGCCCTTGCGATGCTGGCTCTCGATCGCCTTGGCGCCACCGCCTTCGCAGATCAATTCGCCTTCATTCCGCACTTGCGCCATCAAGTCCGCGAGGAACCGCATGTTGGCCTCGAAGCGCGCCGAGGTGGGATCGACCTTCGTGCTTAGCACATTTCCGGAGTTCACGGTCAGCGATTCGTTGCGATCAGGCATAGAGAAGACGAACTTTTTACGGTATACCAGCGGGGCTGAAAGGCGCAATGCAGGCTGCACCGCTGGCGAAGATTAGGATGCCTGAATTCGCCGAATCGTTTCAGCAACGGGATCGTCCGCGATTATGTCCACCAGTCCTAAACGCAGCGCATCGCCGGCGCTGAGTTTTTCGGCGGCGACAAATATCTGCAGTGCTGCCGCTCTTCCAATCAGGCGAGGCAAACGTTGTGTTCCTCCCCAGCCTGTAATAAGTCCCAGCGCTGCGCCCCGATGCCCGAAAATGGCATGCGGGGAAGCGATCCGATGATGGCAAGCCAGTGCCAAATCGAGTCCACCACCCATGCAGTAGCCCGAAATTGCCGCATAGATCGGAGCAGGGAAGTTGTCGATGTGCCTCATTAGGGCCTGACCCATTTTCGAGAACTCATACGCGGACGTGGCATCAAGAGCCGCGATCTCCCGCAGGTCCGCTCCGGCGGAAAAGAAGCGTTGGTTGCCGGCAATCACTAATGGCGCGGCCGCAGTCGCTAATTCTGAAATCGCCCGGGTGAGGGCAAGTACAACCTCGCGCGTGAGCCGGTTCGTGTCATCGGCCGAAATCAGGCGAAGCAGCCGGATTCCCTGAATCTCTTCCAGTTCGAAACAGGTCGCAGACATGAACAAATTTCCCGCTCAGATCTAGGTGGAGCGCTCGATCCATTCGGCGAGCCGGCAGCCATCTTCCTCCAGCAGAAAAGTTCCCGCTCCGAAGCACTCGCCCACGATGCGCTGCGACTCGGGATCGCGGGCCGCGCGCGTGATCCACTGCTGCCCGACGCGATACTGCGCCGCAGTGAACCATTTCTGCGGAAGCACTTCGACGAGACCTGCATGCAAATAGAAGATGAATAACGCAAACGCCGGCTCATCGTTGGACATTGCCTTGTAGCTGGTGGGGACGATCAACTCGTCCACTCCCGCCAACTCCGCGGGCACCGCTATTTTGTGGGTGCCCGGTCCTAATGCGAGAGGGGTTTCGAAGTCCGCGATCGGAGCCGTGGCCGCGTAGATACGATCGGAGGATTGCTTAAACCATCCCGCAACTTCCGCGACATCAAAACTTTTCAGTTGATCGGGATCGAAACAGGCCAGCCGAATGCTTCTGCCTTCGGGGCACCAGATGCCGAGGGCATTGGGAGAAAGTGAAAAGGGCCGGCAGTAAGTATTCAGGGCAAGGCGAATTTTATCGGGCTCTTGCTCCAAACCCAGCGTAACCAGGTGCGCGACGGGTCCCTCGGTTCCGTGATGTTGCCAGATGAACTTCTGCCCCGACTGCGAATGAACAGATGGAAAGGTTTCCCAATACCAGGGAACAGGGCCAACGGTCGAGGAGAGAATTTTTCTGACGCGCGAAGCGTCGATCAGAGACATTATCCCGCCGCGGGCACGCCGGGACCCTTTACGTGCGTGCGGATGAATTGCACGATCTCGTCCATCGCGGTGCCGGGCTGGAAAATTGCGGCCACTCCTGCCTTCTTCAGTCCGTCGATGTCCTGGTCAGGGATGATGCCTCCCACCAGCACGAGCACATCTTCCATTTTGTTTTGCCGGAGCAGGTCCATGACCCGCGGCACAATGGCATTATGCGCTCCCGAAAGAATGGAAAGCCCGATCACCTGAACGTCTTCCTGCAGCGATGCAGTTACGATCATCTCCGGAGTCTGGCGCAGGCCGGTGTAGATGACTTCCATTCCCGCATCGCGGAGGGCGCGTGCAATGACCTTGGCGCCGCGATCGTGCCCGTCCAGACCGGGTTTGGCCACCAGCACGCGGATCTTTTGCTCAGCCATGCAACACCATTTAAACACAGAGCGGATACTGGATCACAGGGGATGGCCTGTGCCTGCTCTGACGCTAAAGTGTCTTGATATCCAGGCTGCGCCACATATACCAACAGGCCACGCTGCGATATGGTTCCCAGGCGCGTGCGATCTTTTCCATGTCCTTGGGTTTCGGCAGCTTCCGCTTTCGGTAATGCCTCTTCAGCGCCATTTGCACGCCATAATCGCCTGTGGGTAGAACATTCAGTCGGCGCAGAGAGAAGATCAGGAACATATGCGCGGTCCACACCCCAATGCCTTTGACCTGGGTCAGGTGTTCGATCACTTCCTCGTCCGGCAACTCGGGAAGCTTTGCAAAGTCGAGAACTCCCGCGGCCGTCTTTTGCGCGAGGTCCTTCAGGTAAGCCGATTTCTGCTTTGATAACCCCACCTGGCGGAGCTGTTCATCCGACAGTCTGAGGATGCCTTCCGGTGTGAGCGGCTCTCCGGCCAGCGAGGCAAAGCGCTTGAAGATCGTTTGCGCCGCTTTGCCGTTCAACTGCTGATACACGATGGCTTCCGCCACGCTGCAGAATTGCGGTTCGCCGTACTCCATCCGGAACGGGCCCACTCGCTCGATGATCGCCCGAAGCACCGGATCGCACTCCTTCAAATGATTGATCGCCTTCCGCATGCCCTATAGATTTACCACAAACCAGAATACGATGGCGAACAAAATACGAAGGAGATGCGGATTGCGTTTCATAGACAGCTTGCGTGCAACGCCTCTCTCGCGGAGCTATTTCCGCGGTGCTATTTCTTAACGGCAATGCCCAGCACTTCATATTTGGCATTGCGGAGCAGACTGCCGGCCCCGACAAAGGCGCGCGCCGGATAATTCTCGTGAAAGTAGGTCTTATAAACGTTGTTGAACGTCTCGTAGTACTTCAGATCGGCGCAGAATACTTGTACCGAGACGATGTCGTCCATAGTCAATCCGGCTTGCTCGACGGTGGCCTTAACGCCCTCCATCACGAGCTTTGCTTCCTGCTCCGCATCAGCCGGTGCCTGCCCCGTCTTGGGATCGAGCCCGATGTGCCCGGCAATGTAGAGCGTGTTGCCGACCAGAACGCCATCGCTAAAAGGCAGAGCCTTGGTGTCCGCCGGCCGCGGTTTGACAATGTATTTCCGGTCGGCGGCACCGGCAACAGCACAAGAGATCAGCAGCACGAGAGCAACGGCGAGTTGGCGTAATTTCATGATCTTCCTCGAAAGTGGAATTTTAAATTCGTCCGGAGAGTACCACCGACCGCGCCTTCCCCGCCAGCACTCACGGTGCCTTGTGCTCGCCGCGCCGGAAGTTCTCGATCAGATGTTCTGAGGTGCGAAGCGAAAAAGCGAGAATGCTGATGGTGGTGGTCTTATCGGTGCAGTTCAAGAATACGCTGGCATCGCAGACATACAGGTTAGGCACATCGTGCGTCTGGCCAAAGCGGTTGGTGACGAACTTCTTGGGATCATTTCCCATGCGGCACGTTCCAGTTTCGTGGAGGCTCCAGCCAGGAATTTCGGGAGCATCGGCGGAGCCGACGAATTCCCCTCCAGCCGCGCGCAGCACCTCGCGGCAAACGTCCTTGGAGTGTTCCCACATCTTCAATACATTCTCATCCCATTCGAAGTGCATGCGGGCGACAGGCATTCCATAAGGGTCCTTGACCTCAGGATCCAGGTCCATGAAGTT
>QHVR01000807.1 GCA_003223595.1 Acidobacteriota bacterium | reverse complement strand
CGCTGGGACCGCGCAAGACTAGCGGAGCGGGCGCACCCCAGAGATAGTGAGTTTTGGCGACCATGTTCGAGATCTGGTTGAAGGCGCAGCCGATGAAGTCCATGAACTGAAACTCGGCGACGGGGCGCATGCCGGTGAGAGAGGCTCCGAAAGCCGCGCCTACGATGGCGGACTCCGCGATCGGGGTGTCGATGACGCGCTCGGGGCCGAAGGCGTCGATGAATCCGTCAGTGACTTTGAACGCACCGCCGTAGATGCCGATGTCTTCTCCCAGGCAGAAGACGGTGGGATCGTGTTGCATTTCTTCCCAGATCCCCTGGCGGATGGCTTGGTTAGCTGCATAAGCGTGAGAAATTCTTTGCCACCGATTTACACGGATTCACTTCAAATGCACTGCGGCTTCGGTTTCTTTATAGGCGGCGCTGCCTTTTTTCACTTTCGGCAGGGCGTATTTCGGTTTGATTTGGTGGCAGCCTTCTTCGCAGAAGACTCCGCCTTCGGCTGATTCTGGTGTGGGCATGGGAGAGTTCACCGCAATTTCTCTTTCGGCTTCGATTACTTGTTCTACTTCTGCAAGCAGGGCTTCATTTTCTTTCTGGCTCAGCCACTTCTTTTCTCTGAGGAGATAGTTCTCGAACCTTGCCAGCGGGTCTCGCTTTTTCCAGAAGTCGAACATCGTCTTGGGCACGTAGCTGGCGGCGTCGTGGATGGCGTGACCTTTCATGCGCATCATTTTGGCTTCGATCAGAGTGGGGCCTTCGCCGCCGTGCGCGCGTTCTACTGCTTCGTGCGTGGCGTCGTAAACCTGGCAGGCGTCGGTGCCGTCGACGATTACGCCGGGGATGCCGTATCCAATGGCGCGTTCGGCGAGGTCTTTGCAGCGATACTGCATGTTCGAGGGCGTGGAATATGCCCAGAGATTGCTTTCGACGATCAGCACCAGGCCGAGATTCTGCACGGCGGCGAAGTTGATGCCTTCGTAGGTGACGCCGGTGGACTGGCCTCCGTCGCCGATATAAGTCATGACGGCGATGTTGCGTCCTTGCAGGCGCGCGCCTAAAGCTACGCCGGACATCACGGGAATGAGATCGCCCAGCATGGAGATGGGCGAGACCATGTTGCGTTTTTCGATGTCGCCGAAATGGGACGTGCCGTCGCGGCCCTTGGTAGGGGAATCGGCTTTGGCCATGTACTGCATCATGGTATCGGCAGCGCGGAATCCACGGACGAGCAGTGAGCCCTGGTTGCGGATCATGGGGGCGAACCAGTCGTCCTTGTCGAGCGCGTAGGCCGAGGCGCAGGAGCAGGCTTCCTGGCCAAGGCCGAAGTAAACTCCGCCGACTACTTTGCCCTGCTTGTAGAGATTTTCGAGAGCAATCTCCATTTTGCGATTGAGCAGCATGTAGCGGTAGATTTCGATGGCTTGCTGCTTGTCGAGGTATTTGGAGTCGCGGATCGGCGGGACGGGGGCGGCGAGGTCGCCCGTGACTTCGTAACGGACATGTTCCTGGCCCTGACGATCTTTTTCCGCGAGTTGGCGGATTTCGAATTGGGGGTGCTCCAGGCGGTAGTCGGGGATG
>QHVR01000538.1 GCA_003223595.1 Acidobacteriota bacterium | reverse complement strand
TGGCACGCATCCAGCCGGTCACCGAACGCAGCCGCCTTGCGGATTGCGATTTTGTGATTGAAGTAGCTACCGAGAAGTTTGAAACCAAAACGGAGATCTTCCGCGACCTCGACCGCCAGGTGCGGCCGGAGATTATCCTGGCCTCGAACACCTCTTCTATCTCCATCACGAAATTGGCAGCTGTGACCAAACGGCCGGATAAAGTGATCGGAATGCACTTCTTCAATCCCGTGCCCGTCATGAAACTGGTTGAAGTGATTCGCGGGCTGGCGACTTCGCAGGAAACCTTCGAAACAGTTCGCGATTTGTCGGTGAAGTTGCAAAAGACTCCGGTAGAAGTCAACGATGCGCCGGGATTCGTTTCCAATCGCGTGCCATGTACGCGGTCATGGAAGGCGTGGCTACGCCAGAAGCGGTCGATGAAGTGTTCAAACTGGGGATGGCGCATCCCATGGGGCCACTCACGCTGGCGGATTTCATCGGGCTTGATGTTTGCCTGGACATCATGCGCGTGCTGCAGGCGGGGTTGGGCGATCCGAAGTACCGGCCGTGTCCGCTGCTGATCAAGATGGTGGATGCGGGATGGCTGGGGCGGAAGAGCGGGAGAGGGTTTTACAGGTACTGAGCTGTGAGCTAGTAGCTATGAGCTGTCAGCTAGCAGCGTCATCGTCATTGCTCACTGGTCATTGCTTTCTGATCCTAGGTCATTATGACAATTGCCGAGCAGACATCTACCGCGCCGCGAGATGCTCCATTCTATGTATTGGCGGCTCTGTGCGGGGTTGCGACCGGGTGGGCGGATGTCATGATCAACGATTTGCTTTTTACCGCGCTGCTCGTGGTGTCTGCCTGTCTGCTGCTGGGGCTTTTGCGGCCGCGCTGGCCCTGGCGATGGGTGCTTACGGTTGGTGTCTTTGTGCCGCTTAGCGAGCTCGCTGCTTATCTTCTCCTCACCGTGAAACCTTCGCGCGCGCAGGTGTACGGATCCTTTCTTGCGTTTCTTCCCGGAATCGCCGGGGCCTATGGCGGCTCGGTGATGCGCAAGGTATTCGATAATCTGCAGGGCGGAAAGTGACAATGCGGTGGCGGGTGCGAGGCGCTCGCTTCGCTCGCGGGCGGACCAATGGGTCCGCCCCTACGTGGTTCGGGGCGGATTCGGCGAAATGGCTAGCCACAAAAGTTACTCGCGATCCACAGGGACTAAGGATATGCTTGCAGGCCATGGGTGTAAGTGTCTCGATGCTGGCCTCCGGGAGCCGCGGCAATTGCGCGCTGGTGGCCAGTTCCTCGACCCGCATCCTGGTGGACGCCGGCATCTCCTGTCGCGAAACTTTCAAGCGGCTCAAGACACTGGGAGAGGATCCGCATTCGCTGTCCGCGGTGTTGATCACGCACGAGCATTGCGATCACGTTTACGGGCTGGCGACCTTGGCGAAGAAGCTGCGCATCCCCATCTTCATGACGGGAGCTACGCATCAGGCGTGGTCGCGCGCGCTGCGCGATGAAAATGGGGAGCGGCCACGACTGGAAAAGTTCGAGCGCTTCGAATCCGGGCACACGTTTCAAGTTGGCGACATAGCGGTCAAGCCGTTCACCATTCCTCATGATGCCGCCGATCCGGTGGGATTCACCTTTCGCGCCGAAGGCATCAAGGTTGGGATTGCGACCGATCTGGGATACATTCCGGTCAGCGTGAAAGATCACCTGCGCGGCTGCGACGTGCTGATCGTGGAATCGAATCACGACCTGGAGATGCTGCGGGTCGGGCCGTATCCGTGGTCCGTAAAACAGCGGGTAATGAGCCGGGTAGGGCACCTGTCCAATGTGGCCCTCGCGGATTTCTTTACCAGCGACTATGATAATAGTGCAACGTTTGTAGTGCTGGCGCATCTGTCTGAGCAGAACAACCATCCGGAAATCG
Organism: Acidobacteriota bacterium; assembly: GCA_003223595.1. Taxonomy (GTDB): domain Bacteria; phylum Acidobacteriota; class Terriglobia; order Terriglobales; family Acidobacteriaceae; genus Sulfotelmatobacter. Next base: position 5,501 of record QHVR01000538.1, on the reverse strand, counting down.
CCCGGAGAGAGGCAGAACGAGCGCTGGCCACGCGAGGCGGGCTGTTTATGAACCGCGTGCTACTGGCGTCCCAGACAGAGGCATTGGAGCCGATTCGGCTGTAGCGAGGGCTCAGCGGGTTTGGCTGATTTCGGAACGCCCAAATGAGTCAGCAGTGCATTGATCCAATCGTAGGCAAAATTCTGGCGGGCTGGCGATATGACATTTCTGGCCTGGCGCCGGAGATGCGCGGCGACTACGAAGACCACTTCCGCAGTTGCGAATACTGCCGCAGCCACCAGAAAATCCATCGCATGATTGATGTTGGGCTGATCGCGCTGGCGTCGGTGTCTGCCGGAGTGTTTCTGCTGGCGTTCGCGGTGATTCATTATCTGGGGCCGCGGCATGCGCTGATTATGGAGATTGCCGCGCTGGCCGGATTCGCGCTCTCGGCTTTGATCTGGATGGGAGTTGCGGTGGCGACCCCGGCACCGGTCACGATGCTGGATGCTGCCAGACAAGGGGCACGGCGCGTTCACGATCGCTTGCCCGCAGAGATTCGGCAGCGTTTGCCGGAAGAGCTGCGGATGAAGATCACGGGGACTTAGCTCATCCCGGGGCTGGACAGCCCAAGGGCTGTCCCTACGTGCTTCTCTTCTACTTTATGTGGCAGCTGGCCAGGCCACGCTTCTCCAAATATTGCTGGTGATAGTCCTCGGCAGGATAAAACGTCACTGCGGGGACGATTTGGGTTGCGATGGGCTTGGCGTAGCGGTGAGATTGTTCCAGCGCCTGCTTCGAAGCTTCCGCCTGTGCCTGCTGTTCCGGTGAGTGAAAAAAGATCGCTGTCCGGTACTGTGTGCCCCAGTCTGGCCCTTGGCGGTTGACCTGTGTGGGGTCGTGATTCTCCCAGAAGACCTGCAAGAGCTCGTTGTACGCGACCTTGGAGGGATCGAATTCCACTTCGACGGCTTCGGCGTGGCCGGTGCCGTCGGTGCAAACTTCTTTATAGGTGGGATTCTCAGTTTTGCCGCCGATATAGCCGACGCGCGTGGAGATCACTCCCGGTATCTGGCGGAACGTCGCTTCCACTCCCCAGAAACATCCTGCTGCGAATGTGGCCTTCTGCATGTATCGCTCCCTGGATCAAATTCGTAGGCTGAATATTTGCCAATTGTCCCCTAATTGGATGGCAAAAGGCCAGAAAAGTGGCATCAAGAGCTGTTTGGACGGGCAAATGGCCTAGCCGGGCGATTGACGCGTGCCTGTAATCAGGGTAAATTCCGAGAAGGTTTAAGGTAGGAAGGTTGCGTGCGTTTTTCATCCCAGGCTGTTCCCAAATCCAGACCTGCGCACCGGATCACGCTGGCACTGCTGGTGGTGTGGGCGATGTCGGCGACTGCGCTTGCCGCATCTGCATTTCCTCCGCAGATGCGGCTGGGATATCGCACGGGCGATCAATGGGAACCGGCCATCGCGGCCGACAGCCGCGGACATATTTACGTGCTGTATCCGCAATACGGGGCGGTGCCGGGATGCTCCACTTGCAAAGCCCCAACCATGACGCTGCTGGTGAGCGAGGACAACGGACTGAGCTGGCAACCGTCGCGGCCTATCCTGCCACTCGCAACCGGGCAATTTGATCCACAGATTGCAGTCGATCCTGTGGACCATCAAACGGTGTACGCGTCCTGGCTGCAGAACGATAAGCGGGACATAGTGGTGGCGCGTTCCCTGGATTTCGGACGTAGCTGGTCGTTCTCGTGGGCCGAGCGCGGGCGCGAGGATGCCGACAAGCCGACCCTGGCGGTGCGTGGAGCCGACGTTTACGTTGGGTTCAATCACGAAGAGAAGCTGTTTGTAGCGTCCTCACACGATGGCGGGCAAACCTTCAGCCGACTGGCGGTGAATCCCAATGCAGAACGGGGTTCGTCGCTGGCGGGCGGAGCTACTATCGATCCAGCGGGAAATATCTATTTGGGTTGGACGGCCTATGCCCGGCACGACATGGAGAAAAGTTCAGTCAACATTTACGTGAGCCGTTCCGCCGATGGCGGGCGTAGCTGGACAACGGCGTTGCTGGACCGATCGAGCGCTCCTCCGGGTTGCGAAGGGGAAGGTTGCCAGACCGGGTATCTGGGCCCGCAGATTGCGTTGGCGTCGGATTCGGCGGGCGCCCTCTATGCCTTGTGGAATGCGGGCGCGGTGAACGGCGGAGCGGAGCGCATTTACTTTTCATCGTCTACCACCGCTGGAGCAACGTGGTCGGCGCGGGTGGATGTCTCAAGCGCCGACATCGGGGTTGAACACGCGTTTCCCACGCTGGTGGCTGGCGTTTCCGGCGATATCCGAATCGCGTGGATGGACACTCGCAGAACGTCGGCGACTCGGCCACCTGTCATTCTTTGGAACACGTTCTACCGCGGGTCGACAAACGGTGGAGCGACCTGGGGCGCGGAAACGCAGCTGTCGAGCGGCGTGCGGGGGTACGTTTACATTCTTTCTAACGGCTTCCGCTTCCCTTTTGGAGACTACTTCGGTCTGGCTATCGATAGTGATGGCGCGACACATGCCGTCTGGGGTGAGGGGCGCGACTACAAGTCTCCGGGATCGATCTGGTATACGCGCGGACGGTAGCTTCTTCTAAGCGCGACAGAAGATTTCCTCTGTGATCCCCTGTGTCCTCTGTGGTCCCAAAACCACTCACCACAGGGGACACGGGGGATCACAGAGGAAGACGATCTCCTTCTGTGGTGAATTACTCCAGCAGCATTCCACCTACAAAATCGGCAATGCGGGCGACGTGGTGATCGCGGCACCACTGGTAGAGGCCGTCCACAACTTTCTCGGTGGCGCAGGGATCCCAATAGCTGGCGGTTCCGATCTCAACCGCGGCGGCGCCGGCCAGCATGAATTCAATGACATCGGCGGGCGTTGAAATTCCTCCCATACCAATCACCGGGATCTTCACGGCATGGGAGGCGTCGTAGACCATGCGAACCGCGATGGGCTTGATCGCGGGACCGGAGAGTCCAGCGGTGACGTTGGCGATGCGCGGCTTGCGCGTCTCAGGGTCGATCGCCATGGCGGTGAAGGTATTGACCAGAGAAAGGGCGTCAGCGCCCGCTTCCTGCGCTACATAGGCCATTTGCGCGATGCTGGTGACATTGGGCGAAAGCTTTACGATCAGAGGACGACGAGCCACGCGCCGGACCGTAGTCACGACTTCATCGAGCGAACGGGGATCGCTTCCGAATTGCAGTCCGCCGTGCTGCGTATTGGGGCAGGAAACATTTAATTCATACGCCGCAATTCCCTCCCCCTCGTTGAGAATCTCGACGGTACGTTCGTAGTCTTCGCGGGTGTAGCCGAAGACATTGGTGATGACCACGGCATCTTTCAGTTCGCGCAGGCGCGGCAGCTTTTCCTGCAGGAATGCGGGGGCGCCGATATTTTGCAGCCCGATTGCGTTCAGCATGCCAGCGGGAGTTTCCCATAGGCGCGGCGGCGGATTGCCGATCATCGGTTCGCGCGAGAGTCCCTTCACGACGAAGCCGCCGAGCTTGGCCAGATGCACGACATCTGCAAACTCCACTCCGTAACCGAACGTTCCGCTGGCGGCGATGATGGGGTTTTTCAGCGCGATCCCGGCGACATTGACGCTGAGATCTGGGCTGACGGAGGCGGTCATGGCTTGCGTTCTCCTGTGCCGGCGCTGCGAGCAGGCGCCAGAGCATCCGTCAGAACGCGGCCGATGGAGTGCGTCGGGGGATTGATCCCCAGCAGAGAGGCTAATGTGGGTGCCATATCCACGGGCTCGGCGCGTTCGCGGTAAGTTCCCGGCTGGAAGGGCACGCCGTAGAAAGCCAGCGGCACATGCGTGTCGTAGTTGTAAGGCGAGGCGTGATCGGTACCGGAGGACGATCCCACGTTGTAGAAATTGGGAATGCCCATCACGAACCAGCTTCCGAGCGGCGAGTAGCTGTTCAGATATTTGTGGCCTAACTCAGTGTCGGGGACTTCTCCTGCGGCGAGTTGCGATTTGGTGTAATAGCCTCGCAGGCCTGCCTGCTTAATGGCCTCGCCTGCGGCTTTTTCCGCGTCCTGCTCGTTTAGGTGAACGGCGGCAAAAGCGTTGTTATCGAGCCAGGCGACAGGGTAATCGAAACGCAGGTAGGTGGCGGGATGCCCGGGCGAAAACTTCGCCGTGAGTGCGGCATTGATCTGCTGGTCCAGGTTGGCCTTCCCGAGATTAGCCGCGGGGATATGCAACTTCTGCGCCGCGTCGGGCAGAGAGGAAACCCCGTGGTCCGCAGAGAGCGCGATCCAGACATTGGCCAGGCCAATCCGCTGCCCGATGAAGTTGAAGAACGCGGCTAGCTGGTGATCGAGGTCCAAGGCCATCTGCCGCATCTCGGGAGTGTCAGGGCCGACGGCGTGGCCGAGAATGTCATTGGCCGAGAGACTCACAGACAGCAGATCTGTGGCGGGTCCGGCACCAACGTTCTCATTACTGACCAACTGCTTGGCAAACTCAAGTTCGTACTCGTTGGCAAAGGCGGTGCCACCGATGACCTCGTAGAATCCGGCGTCGTCCCCTTTGCGGCCTTTGCGATGAGCAGTGGAACGCAGCACTTTGCCCTGATCGTCTTTCCACTCGCGATCCCAGTATTTCGCGGGAGTGCTGGAGTTGAACTCCTGCACCCACTGCGGAAGATTGTCGCGATAGTAGGTGGAGGTGACAAAAGCGCCGCTGCCGGGCTCGATCCAGTAGGCGCCATTGGCGGCGAAGCCGGCAGGAAGAATCGCAGCACGATCTTTTAGCGATACGCCGAAGACGCGTGACTTGCCTTGAGTTGCAAGCCGGAGTTCGTCCCCCAGAGTGTCGGCCAGCAGATTGTGAGGGGATGCTCCGGTGTGCTCGCCGCCGGGGCCTAGCAATTTTGTGGAGTCATCCTCGACGGAGGTGACCATCTTTCTCTTCTGCGGGTCCCACCACTCGTTATCGGCGATCCCGTGTCCATTGCTGTAAGCGCCGGTAAACAGAGTGGCGTGCCCGGGCCCGGTACGAGTGTTTGCGTAATTGTAATAGCAATTCGCGAAGTATGCGCCGTGATCGAGAAAGAGACGGAATCCGCCTTCGCCGAACTGGTCGCGATAGCGTTCAAGGTAGTCACCGCGGAACTGGTCAATCACGATGATCACGATCAGTTTAGGACGAGCGTTGTAAGCCGAGGCGGAACCGGGCAGGGGAACACTGAGCACGACCGCCAACAAAGCCAGCAGAATCGCGGTGCAGCGGCGGGCAGACCTGTGGGGTGATGGCATCGCGACGGTAGTTTACACGGCTGGCGCGATAAGCCCAAAGCCAGAGAGATCTAAGCAGACGCGAACTTCGGAGTCGCCCGCAACAGCTGCCGGTCTCTTCCCGCTGCAGCGGAGTCAGGGCGCTCTTCGTCGTTCGCCGCCATGATCGAAAGCGGCTGGTTGCGCAGGGTCCGCCAGTTATTCGCAAAGCGGAG
>QHVR01000537.1 GCA_003223595.1 Acidobacteriota bacterium | reverse complement strand
GAGTCCATCCTCGCTATGACCTTCACCAACAAGGCCGCGGCCGAGATGGGTGAGCGCGTGGAGAAGTTGGTGGGTCAATTAAGCATCGCAAAGCCGGTGATCTCGACGTTCCATTCTTTTTGCGTGCGCATGCTACGGCGGGACATCGAAGCCATGCGCATTCCTTCGACTGTCCCGGCGCAGCCTGCGATTGGGCATACGAAAAACTTTGTCATCTACGACGAAAGCGATCAGCAATCTGTGGTGAAGTCGCTGATGAAACGGCTTGGTCTCGATGACAAGGAACTCACGCCTCGCACTGTGCTGGGCCGCATCTCATGGGCCAAGAATCACATGCTTGATCCGCAGGAGCTTTATCTGCAATCGGCGGATCCCAAGACCGTCGCCCACTTGTACGAGGAGTATCGCAAGGAACTGCGCAAGGCGAACGCGCTCGATTTCGACGACCTTCTGCTCGAAGCTGTGCGCCTGCTGAAATCCGCGCCGCAGGTTCGCGAATACTACAACCGGCGCTTCCAGTACCTGCTGATCGACGAGTACCAGGACACCAACCGCCCGCAATACGAACTCATGCGCATGTTGGCGGGCGAGCACCACAATGTTTGCGCCGTGGGAGACGAGGATCAGTCGATCTACTCCTGGCGTGGCGCCGACATCCGCAACATTCTTGAGTTTGAGCAGGACTTCCCCGAGGCCAAGATCATCCGACTGGAGCAGAACTATCGCTCGACGCAGAACATTCTGCAGGCGGCCTCGGCGGTAGTCGCCAACAATGTGCGGCGCAAGGGCAAGAATCTGTGGACCTCGCGCCAGGGCGGAACGAAAATCGGATACTACGAGGCGCCCGACGGTGAGAACGAGGCACTGTTCGCGGCGGACTGGATTGCGCGCTACCTCCGCGAAGCCCACGATCGCGGCGAGACTCCAAGAGCGGCGGTTTTGTATCGCACGAATTCCCAGTCGCGCCTGTTTGAAGAGGCATTGCGGCGCTATGGGCTGAAATACCACGTGGTTGGTGGATTTTCTTTCTACGAGCGCGCCGAGATCAAGGACATGATCTCGTATCTCAAAGTCATCCAGAACCCGGACGACACGATTTCCCTGCTGCGCGTGATCAACACTCCGGCGCGCGGCATCGGCAAAGGAACCATCGACACACTCGAACGGCTGGCGCTCGAGACCGGGCTGTCCTTGTGGGGAGCAGTGGGCGAGGCGATCAAACGCCAGTTGCTGCCGCCGCGCGCCCTCACGTCGCTCAAGACTTTTCAGCAGCTGATTGAAGATGCGCGAGCCATGCTGTATGGGAACTTTGTCGAGCAGTTGGAACAGACGACGGCAGAATCAGCGGAGTTATCAGCGGAGGTGGGGCTCGCCGCTCCCTCTGCTGAAAGCGAAGCCTCGTCCGCAGAAGACCCGACGGCTTTTGATCCTGAGCAGTTCGGCAATTTCTCGTTTGATTTCGGCAGCTCCGAATCGGGCGACAACACAGCGTCCCTCCACTCCGCTCACGATGACGAGGGCAAGAAGGCGCAACCCGAAACTGACGCCGCCGAGACACGGGAAACGGATGCGTTTCCGACTCCGACCGTCAGCACAGCGGACATTCTCAAGTTCCTGATCGACCGCACCGGGTACATCAAGCTGCTGGAGGCGGAGGACACTCCTGAGGCCTACTCGCGCATCGAGAATTTGCGCGAACTGGTCAACGCCGCCATGGACTCGCGCGACCGTGCCGAGACGCTGGACCAGTTTCTGGATCATGCCGCGCTGGTTGCCGATGCCGACGACTACGACGAGCGCGCCCAGATCACGCTCATGAGCCTGCACGCCGCCAAAGGACTCGAATTCCCTCTCGTATTCCTGAGCGGGCTGGAAGAAGGACTCTTCCCCCATTCGCGCACCATGCTCGTGCCCGAGGATATCGAAGAAGAGCGCCGTCTCTGCTACGTAGGCATGACGAGGGCGATGGATCAGCTCATATTGACGCGCGCTGTCTATCGCCGTCGTTATGGCACAGATTTGCCGGAAGCCAGCGTGCCCTCAAGATTCCTGGAAGAAGTCCCGGGAGGATTGATCGAGGAATTAGGAACCAGACGAGCCCGCGTAGGGACAGCCTCTCAGGCTGTCCAGGCCGGGCGACGCCCGGCTGCCTTCGACAGCGAGAGCCCGCATTACTCCTATGAGGATGAAGACCAGAGCGCGTCCTGGCATGCCAACACCCGGCAGCCCGAGCGCGCGTCAAAGCAGACCGCAGCCGCGCGCGCCTACAACTCGATCGACAACATCGCCGAGTTCTTCGCCAGCCGGGGCAAAAAATTCAGCGCCCCCAAATCCGCTCCGGTCGAAGAGCCCACGGGCAAGCGCGGATTCCGTCCGGGACAGCGCGTCCGCCATCCCAAATACGGCGAAGGAACCGTCTACCAGCGCGAAGGAGAAGGCGAAGAAGCCAAGATTACGGTACAATTTCCACGCTTCGGCTTGAAGAAGCTGGTGGAGAAGTACGCCCAACTGGAGAAAGCCTGAAGCCGATTTGGTAATTTTGTAATCGGGTAATTTTGTAATTTTTGCGAATCCCGTCAGATATTTCCAAATTACAAAATTACCCGATTACCAAATTACAAAATTCATTTCAGAAAGAGTTCATGGCAAATACAACAAAACTCAGCAGAGAAGATCGCAAGAAAACAAAGCGCACCGCCCGCAAGAAGCGCAAGGCGGAAAAGCCGCTCAAGCCCCGCGACTATCCTCGCGGATCGAAGAAGCCGAAGGTCAAGAAATTGGCCCGCGGCCAGGCGAAGCGGTAAAAGCCGCACTGCCACGAGCGCTTAGCTTTCAGAGCATCACAGAAAATCCCCACCCTACGAAAAACGCGTAGGGTGGGGCACCCTCTTCAGCGCCGAGAGAGCTTCGCCCAGGAGAATCCGACTCTTTGTCACAACCTACAACCACCGAGCCTCCATCCAAAGATGTTGTGCGCACCTCCGAGAACCAGCTTTTCTGCTGCAAATCCATCGACAAGCTGATCTCCGAGGCGGAAGACCCTGAGCGGAAACTGAAGAAGACGCTGGGCCCGTGGTCGCTGACGGCCCTAGGCATCGGCGCCATCATTGGCTCCGGCATTTTCGTGCTCACCGGCACCGCGGCCGCAGGCGAATATTTTCAGGCGCCGTCCATTCTGCACGCGCAGGTACTCGATATCATCGTGAACTTCCTGCGGGGCGGTGGAACCGCGCAGGTTCTGATGCACGGCCGCCCTCCGGCCGGTCCTTCGATTGCCATTTCATTTTTCCTGGTGGCCATAGCCTGCAGTTTTGCCGGGCTCTGCTATGCGGAACTGGCGTCGATGATTCCCATCGCCGGCAGCGCCTATACCTACTCCTACGCGACGCTCGGCGAAATCTTCGCCTGGATCATCGGCTGGGACCTCATTCTCGAATACGTAGTCAGCAACGTGGTGGTGGCGATTGGCTTTAGCGCGTATACCAAAGCGCAGTTATCGTCCTTCGGCTTGAATTTGCCGGATCGATGGTCGACTCCCGTGTGGGAGTCCGGGCACTGGACGGGCGCGTACTTCAATGTGCCCGCTTTCCTGATCATCTTCATCCTCACCGTGCTGCTGGTGCGCGGCATCAAGGAATCGGCGGAAGCCAACAATGTCATGGTGCTGATCAAGATCAGCGCCATCCTGATCTTCTTGGTGGTGGGCGGCGCGCTGGTTCATCCCGGCAACTGGAAACCGTTTGCGCCCTCCGGTTTCGGCGGCGTCGTTACCGGTGGCGCGATCGTCTTTTTCACCTACATCGGTTTCGACTCTGTTTCGACGGCCGCGGAAGAGGCGCGCAACCCGCAGCGCGACCTGCCAATCGGCATCATCGCGTCTCTGATTGTCTGCACGCTGCTGTATGTGGGCGTGTCGATCGTGCTGCTGGGCATGATGAGATACACGACCTTCATCTCCGGCGATGCCGCTCAGGCGCCAGTCGCCTACGCCTTGAAAGCTCTCGGTGCAAGCCGCTGGTCGCAATCGATCATCGTGATCGGCGCGCTAACGGGCATGATCTCATCGCTGCTGGTATTCCAGTACGGCCAGGCCCGCATCTGGTACGCCATGTCGCGCGACCGCCTGTTCCCCAAGATGTTTTCCGCAGTTCACAAGAAATTCCAGACGCCGCATATTTCCACCTGGATAGCTGGATTCGTAGTCGGAATCCCGTCAGGAATTTTTGCCATTAGCGATGCGGCTGACCTGTCCAACATCGGGACCTTGTTCGCCTTTGTGCTGGTGTCGCTGGGCGTGATCATTCTGCGGCGCACGCAGCCCGACCGGCCGCGTGTGTTCAAGGTCCCACTGGTGCCGTGGTTCCCTCTGATCTCGATTGTCCTTTGTGGCGGGCTCATGACGGGACTGACAGTAATCACCTGGGTCAGGTTTGTCGTATGGCTCGTGCTCGGGCTGTTGATCTACATTTTCTACAGCCGCCACCGGAGCGAGTTCGCCCGGAAGTAGCGGGAGCTCTCTTGTCGCTTATCAGCGAAACATTTTTACTTGGCCGCGGCCAGCGGCTGCTTCTGCTGTTGATCCAGCCGGTCCACCATTTTCTTTGGCAAGGCGTGCAGGAGTTCGAGGAACGCCGCATTCGTCCAGCCGAAGCCCACCACGTTCATCTCATATCCAAG
>QHVR01000536.1 GCA_003223595.1 Acidobacteriota bacterium | reverse complement strand
TGCCGCCGGCGTGCCCAGCCAGCCCAACGTGTTTTACATGGGACAGGTGAACGGCGGAGTGTGGAAGTCGGACGACTACGGCCGCACATGGAATCCCATCTTCGATCACGAACCCACGCAGTCGATCGGCGCCATTGCAGTCGCGCCTTCTGATCCGAACATCATCTACGTCTCCAGCGGCGAAGGATTGCACCGGCCCGATCTTGCGGTCGGCGACGGAATCTACAAATCCACCGATGCGGGAAAAACGTGGACGCATCTCCCCGGCTTGAGAGATGCGCAACAGATTCCCGCGCTAGCGGTCGATCCCCGCGATCCCAACAAACTGTTGGCGGCAGTGCTGGGCCATCCCTACGGTCCGAGCGAGGAGCGCGGCATCTACCGTTCCACCGATGGCGGGCAGAACTGGCAACGCGTCATCGCGAAAGATGAAAACACTGGCGGATCCGACGTTCAGATCGATCCCTCGAATCCCGATGTGGTTTACGCCTCGATGTGGGAAGTGCGCGAAGGTCCGTGGGAAGACAACAACGAATTCAACGGCTCTGGAGGCGGGCTTTTCAAGTCGACGGATGCTGGCAGCACGTGGCATCAGCTGACCAATGGCCTGCCCAAAGATCTCTCGCAAATTTACGTTGCCATCGCACCCAGCGATCCGCGGCGGTTGTACGCGACTCTGGCGACAGCTGCCGGCAAGCTGAATGTTTACCGCTCAGACGATGCTGGCGACAACTGGACGCAGGCCACCAATGACCCGCGCCCTTCAGGACGCATCGGCGGCGGCGACCTTCCCATTCCGAAAGTTGATCCCAAGAATCCCAACCTGGTTTACGTGGCCAGTACCGTCACGATGCGTTCGACCGACGGCGGCAAAACGTGGTCCGGATTTCGCGGAGCGCCTGGCGGCGACGATTACCAGAATCTCTGGATCAACCCCAACAACGGCGACATTATTCTGCTGGTGAGCGATCAGGGCGCGATCATCACTGTCAATCGCGGCCAGACGTGGA
>QHVR01000808.1 GCA_003223595.1 Acidobacteriota bacterium | reverse complement strand
CTCGCCGGCGTACGCATCGAAACCGTCGGCCTCGAGCGCTTCGACCACTCGAAAAGTTATCTGTTCATGACCAACCACGTCTCCAATCTCGATCCGCCGATTCAGATTCCGCTGATTCCGCGGCAGACGTCGATCATGGTCAAGCAGGAGCTTTTCAAGGTCCCAATCCTGGGCCGAGCGATGCGGATGGGATCGCTGGTCCCGGTCGATCGCGGCAACCGCGACGCGGGCATCCAGGCCGTGAACGCGGCCAAGGCAGTGATCGCGAAGGGAATGCCCATGACCATTTACGTGGAAGGCCGGCGTGCCAGTGGTCCCGATGACGATCGTCGGCACGCATGAGGTGATGCCTAAGGGCCGCTACGCCATCAAGCCTGGCAGAGTGACCGTGATTTTTCACGACCCCATCGAGCCTAAAGATTTCGTCTCTCGCGATCACCTGATGGAAGAAGTCCGAGCCGCAATCGAAAGCGGCCTTCCGGAACAGTACCGCCACACGACCAACCCCATGCAGGGTTCCTCATCCTGAAGTCCCAAGTACAGTTGGCTTACACAAGCGGTGTCTGAGGCGCTTTCGCATCTGGTAGTCGAGGGTGGCGCAGCAGCAGCCAAGCCAGCAACACACCGAAGACCACGTCAAACGCCAGACAAAAACCGGGCCACCAGCGCGGCACTCCCGGGTTGTCGATGACGAAGTGATGAACGAAGTCAAATAGGCCGTGCCCGATCGACCCAACAACGACCACCCAGAGACTTCGCTTGAACCCGAAGACCGCAAGCAACAGGAAGATGCCCGCAACCACGATTTCTGCCAGCAGCGTGCGCCGGGAAGCGCCCATGGCAGCAAACAAGACGTAGTAGGAGCCGATGATGATCAGCACTGTTGGATAGAACGACCGATCGCGGCCGAGTCCAACCACAGTTGCGAACCAGACCACGGCGGCGGCCAGCGCCAATCCGATGAGGTATTCCATATTTGCCTTTCGCCAGGGTAGACGTGGTGCCAAGACCCCCGACCCCCCTCCCCCAGATCATCTGGAATCAGAGACTTAGAGCGAAATCCCGGAGACTTTGCGGGCAAAATATTGAAATTCAAAGGCTTAGATCTTGCCCGGGGAATCTGTTTTTTTTGGTCCCGGACCGCCAAAGTATAGTTTTCAAAGAACTTGTACTTAGGTAGCGTCCCTGGAGGGCCGTAAAGTCTTCAGCCGACTGGTGTTACGCGTAAAGTATTGCGGAATAAGCATTTAGCTTGGCCTGAAACGAATCTGCCGGGTCTCCGCTCCGGCGATGATGAGCTAACCGGCGTGAGGAGCGCAAGGGCAGATGTCACAAGAAATGAAAGTTCCTCTGTGAATATCTTTGCGGGTGGGAAGAATCGGGCGTGCGGTCGCGGTGGAATGGCGTCAGGGCCCAAATTTCCTGGGTGGAATCTCGCGCAAAGCCCGTCGAACCCGCCACCGGAGAATGATAAAAAGGGCTTTGGCGGAGCTTAGTCGATGTCAGGCAGGTGTATCCCCATGCGGATTTCGTCGATCCTTTTACCGTCTTCAACATCAAGGGCAACGCGTATCGACTGGTCACCAAGATTGAGTACCGGTGGCAAATGATATTTGTAAAACACCT
>QHVR01000535.1 GCA_003223595.1 Acidobacteriota bacterium | reverse complement strand
CGAAGTCGCGGTGAAATGCGCCAATGAAGGAGTCCGGATTCCCGGCGGCTACGGCTTCATCAAAGATTATCCCGCCGAAAAGTTTTATCGCGACGTAAAGCTGTGCACCATCGGCGAAGGCACCAGCGAGATCCAGCGCCTCGTAATTGCCCGGCAGTTGCTCAAAGATTAGCGTTCGCTTACTCGTAGCGCAACGCCACCATGGGATCGACCTTCGTAGCCCGTCTTGCGGGGATATAACATGCCAACAAGGCGACACCCACAAGCACGATGGATACGACCGCATAGGTCACGGCGTCGGTGGGTTTCACGTCGACTAGGAAGCGAGCAATGAGGCGAGTCAAGCCGACCGCTAACAGAATTCCAATCGCAACCCCGATCAGCGTCAGCCGAAGTCCCAGCTTACCTACGAGGGATAGGACATCGGAAGGCAGAGCGCCTAAGGCCATGCGAATCCCGAACTCGTGCGTGCGCTCGTTCACAAAATACGACATGACTCCGTAAATGCCGACTACCGCCAGCAGCACCGCGATGCCGGCAAAGATTGCCAGACTCCGCATATAGAACTGCCAATCGCCGATGGACTCTGCTAGAACCGCATCCATGGTCCGAACTTCTGTTATCGGTAGATCTGGATTCAGGTCCGCTACCGCTTTTCTCATTGCATTGCCGAGATCGGCTTCGTGACCCGCTAAACCGGACGCCATCCGCACCACCAGATTCTGGTCGAGAAGATTCAACACAGCGCCACCAGGGAAAATGGCTGATTGCTGGAGATAGGAGGTGTAGACGAATGGCGATGCCGGTTGTCCCAGGCTCCAATGTTTCACATCGCCGACGACCCCCACGATCTGCCGCGGCCGGTCCTCGTCAATCGGCCAGGGTTCGTAGCGCAGCAGTAATTGTTGGCCGATCGGATCTTCGTTCGGGAAATAACGGCGCGCGAACGCCTCATTAATGACCACGGTCCACGGCGCGCTCTGGGTGTCATGCTCATCGAGATAGCGTCCTCGTTTGAGCGGAATGCGCAACGTCCGGAACAGATCCGCGCTCACTTCGATGCATCCTGCGTTGGGTCTCTGGTCAGGCGGAGGCGCCGGCTTCCCCAGAATCGAAAAGGAATATGTTTCTGACCCATTCGTCGGCAGGTTGCTCATGACTCCGGCCGACTCCACACCCGGCAGCGCAATCACTTTGGCGAGCAGTTGCTGATAAAACGCACCCACCAGAGGTAAAGGCTTCTCCATATCGCCCCCGGGCACTCTCACCAGGTATTTCCCACCTTGCTCGGGAACCTGGACTCTAGCGGTCGCCACATTCTTCGCATCAAATCCGGGATTCACTTCATGCAAGTGGATGATCGTACTGATCATCAATCCCGCGCCCGTAAGCAGCACCATTGCCAATGCGACTTCTGATACCGCGAGAGCAGGGCGAGCCCAACCGCGCGATGCGGTGGATGTCCTGTTCTCAGCCTCTCGGAGTACTAGATTCAAATCGGTGCGGGAGGCTTGAATGGCGGGCATGAATCCGAACAGGAATGCGCTCAGAAGCGATACCCCCAAGGTAAACACAAGCACGCGGAAATCGAGATTGATGCTTTTCGCGAGGGGAAAGTCCGAGGCCAGCCATCGAAACGGAGCGATACCCAGCAGCGTCAGAATGACACCCAGTCCTCCGCCCAGCAGCGCAAGCAGTCCGCTCTCGGCGAATAGCTGCTGAATCAACCTTCTTCGGCCGGATCCCAGGGCAGCACGAAGCGCGTACTCTTTGCGTCGCACTTCGGTTCGCGATTGCAGAAGATTGGCCACGTTAACGCAGGCAATAAGCAAAACGAAGCCCACCGCACCAAACAGCGGATACAAGGCCTGCCCCATGAAACCAAAAAGCTGTTGATGCAAGGGCAGAACCTCCTTCCCCATGCCCTTATTCGTTGCCGGATAGGATTGCTCAAGCCGCCGGGCGATCACGTCCATCTCAACTTGTGCTTGCGCCAACGTCACGCCCGGTTTCAGGCGTGCAACCGGCATCAGCCAATGATCGATCCGCGCCGAGTAACGCGCGTTGCTGGGATCGATCGGTAACCACACGTCGGTTCGCCTGCCATAGAACGAAGCGAATGTCGGAGGCATCACGCCTACAACCGTCGCGATTGCGCCATCGAGCTTAAAAGTTTTCCCTATGACCTTGGGATCGCGATTAAACTTTCGACTCCAGAACAAGTCGCTGATGAGCACAGCTTCAGAGTCATCCTGCATTTCCTGCGGGAGAAAAATCCGGCCCAGGATCGGCGTTACTCCCAGCACGCTGAAGTAGCTTGCGGTCGCCTGTTGCACGCGAACGGGTTCGGGCCGTCCCAAACCTGAAAGCGTCGAGCTGTCATTGCCGCTGATCAGCCCGATATCTTCAAACACATGGTCTTGCTTCTTCACGTCCACCACTTCCGCAATCGGCGGCGGCTGAATTGAATCCGGACGCCCTCGCTCTGTCTGCCAGACGACGACCAATCTTTCTGGGTGTTCGTAAGGCATGGGCCGGTACAAAACAGCATTCAGCACGCTGAAGATGGTGCTATTCGCGCCGATACCCAGCGCGAGAGAGACAACCACCACGGCGAGAAAGCCAGGCTCCCGGCGAAACTGGCGCACCCCATAACGAATGTCCTGCCATATTCCTTTCATTCGGGACCTCCTTCACTCGTCACGCAGTGTTGCAAGCATAAGCGCTTGGAAGGAAAGCACAAGAAAATACGGCTATCGTACTGAGCCGTTTTCCACGCGTCCACCCAGCCTGACGCTTGGCGTAATTCCGGATCTCGAAGCTGAAGATGCCTAGTGTGATCCCGGACAAGACGACACCAGAGTGTTTGACAACAGTGGACGAAATTGAGGGCCTGGTAATTGCCGCGCACTTTGTTAAAAGATTAGTCTCGCGCAGGATCGAATCCGCAGCTTTATAACATGTCAGGCGGTTCCGACTAGTACTCCCGGATTGATGTTGTGATTCACGCGAAAGAAATTAGTGGGATCGTATTTCTTCTTAGTGGCGGCAAGGCGTGGTAAGTTGCCGCCGAAAGCAGTCTTGATGACGTCCTCTCCCTCGACATCGAGCGCAGAAAGCAGGTGAGCGTTCTCCGAGAAGGGTCGCAACACATCCTCGCCCGATCGGGCCCAGTCGCGATGCATCTTCGTCTGCGCCGGATCGGTCCATTGTGCAAGAAACAAGATATCCCACGGTAAATGGCGGTGCGGGAAAGCCGTGGCTGTACTCGAGACGCGGCCCGCGGCGCCGCCATAATATTCAAGAACAACAAAGGAGAGAGGAGACTGCAGCCCATTTGCGTGCTCCACAATCGCGGAGATGGCATCGTTTGATAATTCCCGCTGAAGCGTGGACTTCCAATAATTCTGATTCCCGTCCGGAAACGACGGGGCGAGTAGCGATTGCATCACCGGAAAGGGCATCGCCTGAATACCGTCAAGAATCGGGCTGCCGAACTTACGCAGAGGTTGCAGTACGCGCTCCCCCTCGGCAATGTTGCCGCAATAGCAAGGAATCACTCCGACCAGCGGAGAACCATCTGGACCGTGAAGCAGCGCGGCGTAGGCGGTGAGTTCGTCGGGAGCAGACTCCATGTAATCACGGAAGTGGCGGATCACGTCGATCGCCATTGCCCGAGGGTAGAGGAGAAGGCCGCCCAAGACGGTTGCAACTGGGTGGGCTTGAAACTCGAAAGAAGTGATAACTCCGAAATTTCCACCTCCACCGCGAAGCGCCCAGAAAAGGTCCTGGTTTTCAGTAGTGTTGGCAGTGAGCACTTTACCTTCCGCCGTGACCACCTGTGCTGACAACAGATTGTCAATCGACATTCCATATTTTCGAATCAGCCAGCCAACGCCTCCTCCAAGGGTCAGGCCACCTATCCCAGTTTTAGGTACTATCCCGCAGGGGACTGCTAAACCGAAGACATGCGTTTCTCTATCGATATCACCGAGGGTCGCTCCGCCTTGTACTCGAACTCTTCGGGCCGCATCATCGACGAAAACGGCTCTCATTCGGGAGAGATCGATCACCAGGCCGTCATCGCAGAGCGCACGCCCACCTACGTTGTGACCACCCGCGCGAATCGCCGTCACAAGATTATTTGCACGAGCAAAATGGATCGCGGCAATCACATCAGCAACGCCAGAGCAGCGAGCAATCATACTGGGGCGTTTACTTACGCTCGCATTCCAGATCTGACGAGCCTCGTTGTACCCTGCATCCGCAGGCTCGAAAACTTGACCCTGAAATGCGGACCGGAAGGATTTTAGGTCGATGGAGGACATGGTGGGAACGAATTGTACTCCCACATTCGGGAGAGAGTGTCTTTTTTGGAGAGGCGCAATCAGAGCGAACGCGCAGGCCTGCGCCCCGTCTTAACGCGCAGTCGTTAATCCCAAGAACACTCTCTTTTATGGGCCGGGATGGAGGAGCCAGCCGTTTTCGCTTGCATGCCACTGCACGATATGGAAGTGTCGTCATCCGGGAGATCCTATGAAAACTGACGTGTGGGCGTGCAATCGCGTACTAGCCGCACTCGCTTCGATAGTTCTATTTCCCGCATTGACGCCCGCCAGCGCGCAAGACTCCGGGTTTCATGCCGACACCGATCCCGCCGCCGTTGCCTCCATCGAGAAATTCGAAATTGATTTATGCGCCCTGCTGGTGCGGGGCGACTGGCAGGCGTACGCAGCTAACGTCGCCGATGACTACGTTCGCGTGTTGGCGGGAAAAGTACAGACCAAGGCGGAGGTGCTCCAAGAGTTCCGGACCTCAAAGGCGAAGACCCTGGCGATGATCCCGGAAAAGATGGACACCAGAATTTTTGGCAACACCGCTGTCATGAACATAAATCTGCTTGTTCGCAGAGGCGCCCCCGATGGCACCGTCACCGAGGACCGCGGGCGCCTGACCAAGGTATTTATTCGGCGCGACGGCAGATGGTATCTGGCCCAACTGACCAGCGGCTCGGCATTCAAATAGCCGCGCCCCGCTTCTTGTCCTTCTGCTTTACACTAAACCAGCTTGCACGCGAACCACTCAGCCCTGATCTCAGCGCTACGTTCCGGCGACACCCGCTCGCTGGCCCGCGCTATTTCTAGCGTTGAGAATCGCTCGCCGGGCTGGGCCGATCTGCTCAAAGCAGTCTTCCCATACACAGGCAAAGCTCGGGTCATCGGCTTGACCGGTGCGCCGGGCGCGGGGAAGAGCACGCTGGTCGATCAACTCGCCCGCCTTTATCGCCAGCAGGATCGCACCGTCGCCATCGTCGCCGTCGATCCCACCAGCCCGTACACGGGCGGCGCGATTCTCGGCGACCGCATCCGCATGCAGGACCACTTTGCCGATCCCGGCATCTACATCCGCAGCATGGCCACGCGCGGCTCGCTCGGTGGATTGGCCCGCACCACCGCCGACGTCACCACACTTCTGGATGCCTCCGGACGCGACCTGATCCTCATCGAAACCGTCGGCGTC
>QHVR01000534.1 GCA_003223595.1 Acidobacteriota bacterium | reverse complement strand
CTGCTTCGGCGGTTTGAAGTAATTGCGTCTCCGACTCAACCGCGCAGGGTCCCGCCATGACGACGAAGTCATCGCCACCGATCTCAAGATCGCGAACGCGCACTACAGTCCGCGAACGCGTGTCGGTTTTCGCGACCAGATCGAAACAGGAGAACTGCCCGTTCCATTTAGGATTCATGGCCGGCGCCATTCTAGTAAGTCATTCATTCGCAATCACTAATCGGAATCTGGTAGAAGTCGCAACGGCAGGGCATAAAGCGGGAGCAGATGCGCTCTAAGTTCTTTCTAATGACGAACTGAGCGATGCCGTGTGATTTGAATCACGGTTGTACGAGACCGCACGCACAACCGCACGGTCTGCTTCGGCTCTCTCCAGTTTTTTGAGAATTGACTTCTGGCGCACTGAACGTGCTCGCATCATCGGAGCTTGCGTCGGGATCCCCTACAAGTCGCGTTGGAAATCCCAACATGCGACAGCGCGAAATTGTCCCAAGTTGTTGATTTCATATGGTGGCCGTCAACGTGCATTTATATGAATGCCGACCGTCTCGATCGGCGAGGAGGTCACCTCGTATGGCTGGAGAAGATTGGACTATGTGGCTCAACATCACGAATTTCGCGCTGGGACTTGTGACCTTGATCGCGTTGCTGGTTGTGTTCTTCGCGGTGGGCTGGGACTTGCTGGTTCGCAAGGTTGGAAAAGCCCGAGAGGTCAATCTGAACAACATCGATGCCGACCTGAAAGCGCTGTTGCAGGGAGGTTCGCATAGCTTCTCCGTCCCGGAGTTTGGCTTGACTATGGCGGACGGTGGGGAGCGCATCGAAGCGTCCAAAGACAAGACTTCGAAGAAGCCGCAGGAGTAATGCCATGCCGTGCCCTTTTTTGCGAGAAGGCCGAGCACGATATTGCCATGCAGCCCCGGTGCGCAAGCTGATTCTCGACGGGCCGGGAGCTACCGAGGGCGGCCGCTGTGCGTCACCTCGACATGTGGAGTGCGAACTGGCGGCCAAGAGCAAAGCGCCGCGTGATCGCTGTCCTCATCTGGAAGAGATTCGGGTGCAGTACTGCGGCGTCGCTCCGATTCCGAAACTGGTGCCCTTCAGCGATTCCGAATTATCGAACTGCGCCGGTAATACTTATCGCTACTGCGATTCGTACTTGCAACTGGCACAACCGCACTCCACTACACCGCCAAACACGTTGCTTTACAGCCAAAATCATCTCTGGCTGGATGCGGAAGAATCCGGTCTGTGTCACATCGGCGTGGACGGATTCGTCGCCGACGTCGCGGGCACAGTCGACGGAGTAACGTTCGTCTCGTCGCGCGGGACGCACTGCCCTGCCCTGGCGCTCACGGTGCATGGAGTGGAGTGGCCGATCAGCTTCCCCAATCCAGTGATGATTCAGAAGATCAACAGCCGGGTGCGGAGTGATCCCGCGCGTTTGACGGCGGACCCGTATGGCGCGGGCTGGCTGTTTGAAGGCTGGGAAGTTCCGGGACGTACGCGCGCAGGGCTCATTTCGGGTCCGCAAGCCGCGGCCTGGCAAGCGCAGGAACGGGAACGGCTGGCCCGCGAAATTCACGAGACGCACGCTCCTGGTTGCGACGGTGGTACGCCGGTCCGGGGAGTCGCACGACTACTGTCGCGGCAAGACCTGGTGTGCCTGTTCCAGCATTTCTTTTCCCGGACAGATTGGAGTGCCGAGCGGTGAGCAAATGGCGCAACAGCTTCGTTTTTGCTTTCGGTCTGGCGATAGCACTGTTGGTGGGATGGGTCGTTTTTCCGCGCGTGCTTTATTCCCACAAACATCAGCCGCTCGATTTCTTGCATAAGACTCACGCGGAAAAATCCGGGGTGGCCGATTGTGCCGAGTGCCATACCATCCGCGAGGACGGGACGTTTGCCGGGCTTCCGGCCGTGGAGAAATGCGCGGGATGCCATTCGGAGCGCGTCGGCGAGAGCAAGGCTGAAGCCATCCTGGTAGACAGCTATATCAAGCCTGGACACGACACGCCCTGGCTCGTGTATGCACGGCAGCCTGCGAATGTGTGGTTCTCGCACGCCATCCACGTGAAACGCGCCAATCTTTCCTGCACGGAATGTCATTCCACCTACGGCGAGTCGGATCGCGTCCGCGTCTACGAAGTGAATCGCATCAGCGGGTACAGCCGCGACATCTGGGGACATTCGATGTCGCGCTTGCGGAGCGCTCCACATGAAGGCATGAAGATGAGCGACTGCGAGAACTGTCATAAGCAGCGCAATGTGGAAGTGGGTTGCCTCGGATGCCATCAATGAGGGGGGAGCAATGAAGGTAACACGGCGAGATCTGCTGGCATGGAGCGCGGGAGCCGCGGCAGGCCTGCTCGCAACGCCGGTTCCCTGGAAAGTATTGGATGACGTTTCGATCTGGAGCCAGAATTGGCCGTGGATCCCGCAACCGGCTCGCGGGCCGGTAGAAGTGAAGCAATCTTTCTGCACTTTGTGCCCCAAGGGCTGCGGGCTGCGGGTTCGGATGGCAGCGGGATGGGCGGTCGGCGTCGCTGGATCGAGCACGCATCCGATCAGCCGAGGCGCATTGTGCCCGCTGGCGTTCGCCGCACACCAATTGAACTGGCATCCGCAGCGGCTGCGGAGTGTTTGCCATGGCTCCAACAGATCGACATGGGCGGATGCGCAGGCGGCGTTTGCACACGCCAGCAAGGAAGGCCCTCTGGTAGTGATCGACGGTTATCCGGGGCGCGCTGCCTCCTCGGTTCTTGAAAGCTTCGCCGAGAAACAGGGCGGCAGCTATCGCGTCTTTGCCCCGGCTGAACTCCGCGCGCTCGCGTCCTATGAGCGATGGACCGGGATTCCGGCCGCTTCCCTCGGATACGATCTGGAAAATGCGAACACGGTCATCAGCTTCGGCGCACCTTTGCTCGATGGCTGGGGAACTCCCGGGCGATTCACGCGACTCTGGGCCGAGCGCGCCGCCGGGATGCGCGATCCGCAGCTTCGACTCATTCAGATCGATTCTTCGCTGTCGCGAACGGCCGCGCGCGCATGGCAATGGGTAGAGATTCGCGAAGGCTCCGAATCCGCTTTGGCTTCGGGATTGGCTGGTGCGCTGCACGAACAGAACCTGGTTCCGGCGCACAGCCCAGTCCCGTCAATGACGCTGGCGGAATCGGCCGCCCAGACCGGCATGAGCGTCGAGCGCATTCGCGAACTCGCACGTCTGGTGGTGGCGAAAACACCAGCGCTCGTTATCGCACGCGATGACGATCCTGCGGTTGCCGCTCTGAATGTGCTGTTGGGCTCGCTGGGCAAGCGCGGTGGGATCGTTCGACATTCTGAGCAGGTCAAGCCCTATGTCGCAGCTGAAAGTGTCATTGGAAGCGCCCGCGCGGTGTTGATTGATGCGAGCGTCCCTTGGGACTTCGTTCCGCAAACGAATGCCGAGATTTTCCGTTTCGCGGCTTGGGACGGCGGTGGTACGAAAGCAGACTGGCTCCTTCCCGCTCCCGGGTTTCTGGAAGACTTGACGGATCTCCCTACGGCCCCGGGTTGCTCGGCACTAACCTACGGCGTCGCGCCGGCCCTGGTGAAAGCAACGAGCGAGGTGCAGAGTGCCGCGCAATTCCTGTGCAGCCTGGATGGGAGCCTCCCCACGACGGCAAAGATCATTGATAGCCGTTGCCAGGATCTGTTCCGGCGACGTGAAGGCAGCGTCTATGCTCAGGAAATTTTCGAAATGGCCAAGTTTACTTCGGTTCAAACTTTCAAGGAGCAATTGTTAAAAGGCGCGGTCTGGGCCGGCGAACCAACGGCAAGCCCAGAATTCCATTGCTCATTAAAGGAATGGCCGACGCGCACCCGCGCCGTTGCTGCTGAGAGTTGGGCCACAGAGTGGAGGGCCCCGGTCATGCCTCCCCTCGCCTCCAAGCTCTACCAGGAATCCGGATTGCGGGAATCGCCCTCCAGGAGGAATGCATGAGCGCGCGCTATGGGATGGTGATCGACGTAGACCGCTGCACCGGCTGCGGTTCCTGCATGATGGCCTGTGCTGCCGAAAATAATGTTCCCGCGCTTCCGCAAGCCACCGCTCGCACCGGCCTCACTCCCCTTCTCGTCCGCAAGGTCTCGGATGGAAATCATGACGAGAGCCGCCGCGAAGCATTTATCCCCATCATGTGCATGCATTGCGAGCACGACACACCCTGCGTGAAGGTTTGCCCACAACAGGCGGTGGAAGTGGACGAGGCAACCGGGATCGTCATGCAGATGCCGCAACGCTGCCTGGGCTGCCGCTATTGCATGACCGCGTGTCCTTACCACGCGCGTTATTTCAACTGGTGGGATCCGGCTTGGCCTCCGGGAATGCAAAAGAGTCTGAACCCTGGAGTGGCCGTGCGCATGCGCGGAGTGGTCGAGAAGTGCAACCTCTGCCATGCACGGCTGCATTCGGCCAAAGAAAAAGCCGCGGGCGCAGGAAAGCGCGAAATCGATCCCGCCGATTACGTTCCGGCCTGCGTTGAAGCTTGCCCTACGAATGCCATTCATTTTGGAGACTTGGCCAATGCGAATGATCCAGTTGCGAAGGAAGCGCATTCGGCCCAGGCGTTCCGGCTGCTGGCTCGGCTCGGGACTGAGCCCAAGCTCTATTACAAATCGAACGAGGCGTGGGTGAGAGCCCTTGCGGAACCAAATTCGCCTCAAGCTTCGGAGGTGCAACGTGGCTAGTACGGTCCTCACCGATGCCCGATGGATCACGCGCGGGGCGGAGCGTGTTTCCCTACCGCGCTTTTTGGCGTGGCTGAGTCCGTGGGCCGTGTTGCTGGGGGTCGGCATTTACGCGGCCGCACTCTGCTTGTTCTACGGCCTGAACCAGACCAACATGGATAACCGCTTCGCGTTCGGCCTGTGGATTTTCCTGGATCTCGGCATTATTGCACTGGGCGCGGGCGCATTCTTCACCGGGTTCCTCGTCTACATCCTGAAGCGCGTCGAACTGAAACCCATCCTCAACACCGCCGTGGTGGTTGGATTCATTTGCTATAGCGGAGCGGTTGCGATCCTGATGATCGATGTCGGGCAGCCGCTACGGGCGTGGTTCACCTTCTGGCATCCCAACACGCATTCCATGCTGACCGAAGTCACTTTCTGCATTTCGTGTTACCTGCTGGTGCTCAGCCTGGAATACATTCCGATCCTGCTACGCAACCGGCAACTGCGGAGGTTGCCGTCGTTCCTGGTTTTCGAACATCAACTGCACAAACTGGTTCCCGTGCTCGCGGCTGTGGGAACACTGTTGTCGTTCTTTCATCAGCGATCGTTAGGCGGGCTCTACGGTGTTCTCCGGGGACGGCCTTTCGCATTTCGCGACGGATTTCTGATCTGGCCTTCCACTTTCTTCTTGTTCATCCTTTGCGCAATTGCTTCCGGGCCGAGCTTCCTCATTCTCATCACGGCAACGGTGGAAAAGGTGACGCCGCAAGCTGGTTCCGCAGGACGTCTTCCGGCGACTGGCATTCATTTCGGGCGTGCTGCTGGCGATTTACGTCGCCGTGAAATGCATCGACACGCTGATCTGGCTGAACTACACGTCACCGGCCGTAGGTTTTGCTCCGTGGCAGTACTACCAGCATAAAGGATTCGGAACGCCGATCCTCTTCGCCGAGATCATTCTGTTCGGGTTGCTTCCGGCATTCCTTTTAACTTTCCGCAAAACCGCGGCCAGCAAACCGTGGCTTCTGACAGCTGCCGCGATGGCTTGCGCTGGCGTGCTACTGAACCGTTTCGTGCTGACTGTGCAGACGCTCGCTCTGCCTACGCTGCCCTTTGATGACTTCCTGCAATACACGCCCAGTTGGCAGGAGGTCGCGAGCTTCGCGGGCGTGATCGCGTACGGCGTGATCGTGTA
>QHVR01000412.1 GCA_003223595.1 Acidobacteriota bacterium | reverse complement strand
GGTCAAAGTAGTGGACAGCGTCCGCGCTGCCGGAGTCGACGATCTGGGCTTGCTCACCGATCAACGGAAGACGAACACAGCGCCGCCGGCTCCACCCGCGGCAGCAGGACAATAGAGGAGAACGACCATGGGAATGGCAGTTGGCCCGAGCGGAGGCCAAAACGCGAATATCAACGTCACACCGCTCATCGACGTACTCCTGGTTTTGTTGATCATCTTCATGGTGATCTCGCCGGTGACGCCGAAAGGACTGGATGCGCTGGTTCCCCAGCCGCCTCCGCCCAACGCGCCGAAGAATCCCCCTACTGACCGCACCGTCGTGGTGCAGTTGATCGACCTTGGGGCTGGAAAGGAACCCGGTGTAAAAATCAACAACGAGGACGCGACCTGGGACAATTTGCAGACGCGCCTCACTGACATTTACAAGCAACGCGCGGAGAAGGTGATGTTTGTGAAGGGAGATGACTCGATTCCCTTCGCCAACGTGGCCAGTGTGATCGATCTTGCCCACGCCGCTGGTGTGGACAAAGTCGGTCTGATCACCGCGAAGATCGAATCGGGCAGTTAACTCTGTCCGCGTAAGGCCCAGGTTTGAAATCTTCTCAATTCGCCACGGCACGGGGGCGCGAACGCTTCCGTGCTGCCAAGGCTCCGCTTGTCAAATTGCTGTCTCTGGGCCTAGGATGCTGTGGCGAGGGAGACTTATACCGCAATGAATAAAACTCTAAAACTGCTGACGCTGGCGGCAGTAATGCTGGCGCTCTTCTCATCTGTAGGCTGTGACAAACTGAAGGCCCGCGACCAGCTCAACAAGGGCGTCAAGGCCTACAAAGACAATCATTACGAGCAAGCCATCGATCATTTTCAGCAATCGGTACGGCTCGACCCGACTTTGATCAACGCCCGCATGTATCTGGCGACAGCATACGTTTCGCAATATATTCCCGGTGTCGATTCTCCGGACAATTTGCGCACGGCCCAGCAGGCAATCGAGGAATATCAGAAGGTGATCGATGCTAATCCTTCACGCGACCAGAAGGTGAATGCCGCCAAGGGGATCGCCTACTTGTACCTTAACGAAAAGAAGTGGGATGACGCGAAAAAATATTACCGGATGGCCTCGGAACTGGACCCGAACGATCCCGAGCCGTATTACTCGGTTGGCGTGATCGATTGGACCGCATGCTACCAGCCGCGCATGGAAGAACGCGCCAAACTGGGCATGAAACCGGATGAGCACCTCAGCGCCAGCAACAAGGAACAGAAGAAAGTTTGCGAACAGCTGAAGCCCAAGAATGAGCCTTATATCCAGGAAGGCATCGACAGCTTGAACAAGGCGATTCAGCTGCGTCCTGACTATGACGACGCCATGGCATACATGAACTTGATGTACCGCGAAAAAGCCGACGTCGAGTGCGACGATGCGGCTGCTCGGACGGACGATCTGAAGACTGCGGACGGCTGGGTTGATAAGACTTTAGCGGTCAAGAAGGCCAAGGCTGAAAAGGCCGCCCAGAACCAGAGCGGCGGCATCACCATGGACCAGTCGAAGTAAGCGGAGCAGGATTGCTGGTGTAGGCTCCTGATCTGAGAAATTTGGCCTCGGACGTATTCGTCCGGGGCTTTTTGTTTTTGCCAGGAACCAAGTCGAACGTCCATACCCCCAAAAGGCCTCGAGGTCATCTGCTGTAGAGGCGTACTTCTACTTTCGCGAAGCGCCATCGCTGTACGTTGGGGAAGAACTCCGGAAGCACCTGTGTCAGCATCACTGTCGTCGCATCGGGCTTCTCGTCCGTGCCGTTATTCATCAACATGAGCCAAAGCTGGGCGTGGCCGGATGCTGCCTGGCGTACCAGGTCGGGCGCAGGTTTGCCGGTGAAGTCCCGATAGTCAAGGGCCTGGCCGTGATGTGGGAAAACGATTTCGGGACCGAGTTTATCCGTGAAGTTGGCGCTTGCAGTGTCCCCTCCCGCGCGCAGCGAGCGTGCGAACTCATAGGGAATGCGCGTTTCCGCGATGTGAAACAGGATTGCGTCGCCGGGCTTGGCTTGATGGAGAATGAAGTTGCTAGCGGACTCTGAGGCGTCGCGCTCGCTGTCGAAATCGTGGTCGTAAATGAAGAAGACGCCCTGCAGGGAGAAGAAAAGCATCACGACGAGAGCGGCTCCGAGCATCCAGCGACGACGCAAGCGCTCCAGGCCGGCAGCTGCCAGAATCAGCAACGGAGGCAGGCAGAAGATCATGTAGCGTCCCAGAAATATCGGCCTGGCAAAGGACAGCAAGACGGTCAAGACGATGGGGAAGAAGAACCAGATCAGCAGAAACTGCAAACGCCATACGTCCCGGCTGGGATGCCGTTTCCACAGGCGCGGGCCGACCGAAGACAGCGCTACAGCACAGGCCGCGACATAGAGCAGTGCAAGGGGCCAGTGATCGCTTCCGCACAGATGCTCGAAGAATTCCACCAGATCTCGCGCGCCAGGGCGGTGGATCCAGCGGATGGGCCCGGCGCCCGTCTTTCCGACAAATGTCAGTAGGGGAAGCACCAGGAGCCCAGTGGTCCACCATGCTCTCCGCAGGCGTGAGCTTGGCAGATCCTCTGCGATCTGCGGCGGGCGAGCCAGCTTCAATGTCAGCCAATGCGCGGCGAGCAGCAGCAAGGCATAAAAATGGGAGTAGGCCGCGAGAACGCTGGCGGCAATATATTCTCGGAGGCGGCGCCGCGAGGGCTCTGCCAGCCACCAGACGAGCAGGCCTGAAGAGAACGTGGCCAGCAGCACGAAGAGCGAATAGCTTCGCGCCTCCTGTGAATAGCGAACGTCGTAGGCGTTGAACGTAAACAGGGCGGCCGCGATCAACGCTACCCGACGGTCGAACAACAGGCGTCCAAGCCAGTAGATTGCTGGCAGGGTAAGGGTCGCCATTAGAACCGAAAGGCTGCGAATGAAATAGGGGCTTTGGCCAAAGTGCAGCCAGACGCGCAGGAGCACGTAATAGAGCGACATATTGGCTTCCCGCCACCAGAGAAGGTGCAGGAAGTTGACCCAGGTGAGCCGGGCTACTTCGACGCTAAAGGCCTCGTCGAACCAGAAGGGCTTGCAAGCGAGGCAGACCAATCGAACAGTTAGGCAGGATACGAGGAGCAGTGCGAGGGTGATCCAGTGAGCCCAGGCGCGCGACGTGGACGTGGCGGGAGGTATGGTTGCACTGTTTCCGGCGGCTTGCGGTCGCATCGTGAGTTTCAGTAGGTGCCGCAATCATTATGAGGGAAAGCTCTCGACGTGCGGCAGTAGCAGGCTGGATGGCAGAGGATCACGGGGGTTCGCGCTGGTCCGTTACAATGTCGAGTCGCGATCTTGGCGGTATCTGTCGAGCTTCGCTCGACTGAACAGCCCAGAGTGGCTGTCGCACATAGGCTTGTATGTTTAAGAAGATTCTGATTGCCAATCGTGGTGAGATTGCCGTTCGCGTGATCCGGGCTTGCCATGAGATGGGAATCTCGGCGGTCGCGGTGTATTCGGAAGTGGATCGTGCATCTCTGCACGTGCGCAAAGCTGACGAGGCGTATCCCATCGGGCCCGCCGCAGCCAAGGAAAGTTATCTCAACATCGACAAGATCATTTCTGTAGCGAAGCAATCCGGAGCGGATGCCATTCACCCGGGCTACGGATTTCTTTCCGAGAACGCCCAATTTGCTCGAGCCTGCGCGGATGGTGGGGTGAAGTTTATCGGGCCGACCGCGGCTGCCATGGATGCGATGGGATCGAAAACGCGGGCCAGGCAAGCGATGGAAAAGGCCGGAGTGCCTTTTGTGCCGGGGACATCTCGAGGGGTGGATTCATTCGAGGAGGCGCAGGCCGTTGCCGAGCGTATCGGGTATCCGGTGATGCTGAAAGCCGCCGCGGGTGGCGGAGGTAAGGGGATGCGGCTGGTGCATTCGCCAGATGAGCTTCAGTCCGCATTGGAAGGAGCGCGGAGCGAGGCGGAGCGTGCCTTTGGCGACGGTGAAGTTTACCTTGAGAAGGCGATCGTGAATCCGCGCCACATTGAGATGCAGGTGCTCGCGGACGAGCACGGGAATACTGTTTACCTGGGAGAGCGGGAATGCTCGCTGCAGCGCCGCCACCAGAAGGTAGTCGAGGAGGCGCCGTCCCCGGTCGTGGACCCCGATATGCGGCGTCGAATGGGGCAGACGGCAGTCCGCGTGGCTCAGTCGGCGGGATACACGAACGCCGGCACGGTTGAGTTCCTGGTGGATCAGCAAAAGAATTTCTACTTCCTGGAGATGAATACACGTCTGCAGGTCGAGCACCCCATTACTGAACTCGTCACGGGTCTGGATCTAGTACATCTGCAGATTCATATCGCCAATGGAGAGCCTCTGCCGTTCCAACAGGATGACGTAAACATTCGCGGCCATGCCATCGAGTGCCGCATTTATGCCGAAGATCCCGATAACAATTACTTCCCGAGCCCCGGCAAGATCACATTGCTGCTGGCGCCTTCGGGGCCGGGCATCCGGCGCGATAGCGGGATGTATGAGGGCTGGACGGTGCCCATGGATTACGATCCGCTGCTGGCCAAGTTGATCGGCTACGGCACGGATCGGGCTCAGGCCATAGGGCGTCTGCAGCGGGCGCTCAATGAGTATTTTGTTGGCGGGATCAAGACGAATATATCCCTCTTCCGGCGCATTCTGAGGGACCCAGACTTTCAGGCGGCCAAAATCGATACCGGATTTTTGGATCGGCTCTTGAAACAGAAGAGGGAGGCGGATGGGCACTCTGATGCAGGAGCAGCGGAAGCGGCGGTGATTGCGGCTGGCATGTTCGCCATGATGGGGCCTGCAGCGGCGGGGTCGTTGGAGCGAACGGCGAGCGAGACTCCGGAGAACGTGATGAGTGCTCATTCGAATTGGAAAGCGGCGGCACGTCGCGAAGGTTTGAAGTGACTCAGGACCCGCAAATCGTCGAGCTTCGCTCGATTGGACAGCCGAGGGCGGCGGTTCGTACACAAACCTGGACAGCCCAAGGGGCTGTTTCTACGTGGAGCTGTGCCTAGATAGATGATTTACGAGATTTCCATCGACGGCAAGAGCTATCGGCTCGAACTGAACCAGGCCGAAAAGCGGTGGACCTGCCGCCTCGATGGCCGGGAGATCGAGGTGGATGCTGTGCTTGCGCGTCCGGACGTGATCTCCTTGCGGCTAGGAAATAAGGCGTACGAAGTGAAATGCGAGCGCGTTGGCAGCGATTTGCATTTGTGGGTGGGAAGTGTGCGCTACGAAGTGGAGGTGCGGGATCCGCGTTCGTTGCGCTCACGGGCCCGAGCCGTTGACGACCACGGGCCGAGGAAGCTTACTGCTCCCATGCCCGGCAAAGTGGTACGGATTCTTCTCCGTGAGGGAGCCGAGGTTGACGCGGGCACTGGCGTATTGGTGGTAGAGGCGATGAAGATGCAGAACGAAGTGAAATCCCCGAAAAAAGGAAAGATTCAGAAGATCGTGGTCATGGAAGGCGCTGCAGTGAATTCCGGGGATGTGCTGGGAATCGTCGAGTAAGCGAAACTACTACTTTTTCCCCAGCCCGTTGCTGTCAAGAATGCTCTTCGCGTAATAATTCTCAACCTTGGCGGAGTCCCGCAGCACCTCGTAATAAGCGGCTTTGAGCAGCTGTTCCCGGCGGTCGTGTAGCTGGGAACGGATCGCTTGCTGCACGCGAGGGTCGGCCAACTCTCGCTGGCCGGCCGGTTCTTTCGAAATCAGTTTCACAATGCGATATCCCATAACCTGCTTGTTGCCCGGATTCACGATGGGAATGATGGGGCTATATTGCCCCGGCTTCAGTTTCGTGACGGCTTCGCGGGTGGCGGGATCGATGGAGCGCAATTGCGACTCCATGACCATGCCCAAATCGCCTCCATTGCCGGAAGTCTCGGGAGACTCGGAGTAGCGCATCGCCAGGCTGGCGAAATCGTCGCCACTGTCGAGACGATTAGAAATCATCTGGATCTTCTTGCGGGCGTCCGCCTCGTTCTGCGCCTTGTCATTCTGATTCTGAACCTGGGGATTGGGTGCGGGGGTAACGCGAATCTCGGCCAGGTGATACTGAGGTTCGATCAGATTGAACTCTGCTTTGTGCTCGTTGTAGTAGCTGGTGATGTCCTGGTCGGTGACGTTAATTTTGGATGAGACTTCTTTGTTCAGGACCTTATCGACGGTGATCGAGCGGCGGATGTCGCGCTTGAAATCCGCGAGAGTGATTTTCTTGTCCTGCAGCCGCTTATCGAATTCTTCCTGAGTGAAAGGGGCCTTGATCTCGTTGTATTTGCGATCGACTTCTTCGTCGGTTGCGAGCAGGCCCAGCTTTTCCGCGCGCCGCATCAGAATCTCGTCGTCGATCATCTGGTGCAGGATATTCAGCCGAAGTGCGGTCGCCTGTTCTCCGGTGGGAGGCTGTTGCGCCGAGGCGACATTGTTGTCGTAATACTTATCGACATCGGAGCGAAAGATTTTGCGGCCATCGACAGTCGCCATCACGTCGCTGCCTGGTTTGGAATTGCAGCCGGCCAGAGCCGCCAGCAGAAAGGCCGCCCAGAGGACAATGCCTGCCTGAACCAGCCATGAAGTTTTCTTCAAGAAGATGTTCTCCCGTTCTATGCGCACGGCGACTGAAATCCGCCGAGGACCTGGGACAGCAATTTAATCCCGCGTCTACCTGGATAAGGGCAGTGTGGCCGAGCCAGAATGCTGAGGCACGGGCTCGCCCGCATCCCTCAAAGCCTGATCCAGAGCGGCACGGACTTCTGCAACTGGAACTGCTCCGTCAATCTTCTGCCCATTGATGAACAGCGTAGGGGTGGCGTTGACCCCCACGGCGTCCCCTTCCTTCATGGACGCTCGCACCGCGTCTTCATTCTGCCCTTTGATGCAGGACTGCAGCTTGGGCAGATCCACGTTGTGCTTCTGTCCTTGTTGCATGGCCATTTTGTCGAGGAGGTCATTGCGCGCAGGCGGGCTCTTCTCGTTGTCCACATCGCGCTTGCTAGCGTGGATGGTATCGGCGTAGTCCCAATAGGCATCGTTGTTCAGGGCCGCGAGGCAGTTGGCGTCGACCGCGGCATGGATTGCCCAGGGATGTATTTCGGCCAAGGGATAATCCTTATAAATGAAATTCACACGGTCGCCGTATTCCCTGAAAATCTCCGGGAACAAGGTAGAGTGCATCTTCGAACAATAGGGGCACTCAAAATCATCGAAGTTGACGACCACGACCTTGGCGGACTTGTTGCCCCGCGACGGCCTGCCCCGGACATCGATCTTGTTCATCAAGTCAGCGAAAGGATCTTTGTTCAAATCGAATTTGGTGACGCGGAGCATGGTAGCGCGGTCTTTGGAAATGAGGAACTGGTAGTCCTTGGGCTTACCGTCACCGCCATCAATTTTGACCGGGACGGAGTCGTATCCGGGCATTTCGTTGGATGGGACTATCGAGCCAACAATGACCTTCACATCTGCGGGAATGGTGTAGAACGATCGCACCTGATGTTCGATCTTGTGTGCGACATCGGGCGGAGCGGACTGGGCCGCGCAGCCCATGCAAATGATGAGCAAAATCAACAGGGAACGTCGAATTAGAATCACCAAAAACCGCCTCAGCATTAGTTGTGTGCTTCGATTATCTCACAGGAATAGCGAGTGAACCCGCATCCCGCGCCGTTAACGCGCGCGATGCAGCTGGTCAAGGGGCAGGAGTGTATTCATCGATCCCGAGCGGAATCCTTCCAGGTCGAGCGTCACGAACTTGAAGCCGAGTTGTTTGAAGATGGCCGTGAACTGGGCCGCAATCGAGGGGTCCAGAGCGCGAGACAATTCGTCGCGGTCGATCTCAATGCGTACGATATCTCCGTGATGCCGCACGCGGAACTGGCGAAATCCGAGAGCGCGAATCGCGTCTTCACCGCGCTCCACCACATCCAGCGCCTCGCGAGTGACCGGGCGGCCATACTCGATACGTGACGAAAGGCAAGCTGCGGCCGGTTTATCCCAGAGGCGGAGGCCGGCACTGCGCGCCAGTTCGCGAATGTCCTGCTTGGTCAGTTGAGCTTGCAACAGCGGGGCAGCGACGTGGTGCAGTTTCGCCGCCGCTTGCCCAGGCCGGAAGTCTCCCTGATCGTCCAAATTGACGCCATACGCAATCGTGTCGAAACCGCGCACCTGGCGCAGGTTTTCCATCACCGTGAAAAGCTCATCCTTGCACTGGAAGCACCGTTGGCCGTCGTTACGCGCGTACTCGGCTCGCTGCAGCTCGAACGTGGAAACAACTTCCACCGGGATGCCTTGCTCCTGGGCGAATTGCAATGCGTCCGCCAGTTGCGTCCGGGCCAGGCTGGGGGAATCAGCAGTCACCGCCAGCATGTTTTCCCGCAACTGATTGTGGGCGGCCCATGCGAGATAGGCAGAGTCAATGCCGCCCGAGTAGGCGACCAGGGTGCGGCCCAGAGTCTTCAGATGAGCCTGCAACTGGGAGGCTTTGGCCGCGAGCTGGGCTGGCGACGACTGCATGTTGCTATGGTATCAGCCTCGGGGAGCTCAATAGAGGCGTTCTTGCCGTCTGAGGTTTCCGAAAGCGCCGATATTGGCAAGGCTGAAGGTGAAACGGTACAAATTTTCATTGCGCAGGTTGGCGATGGCGTAGCGGCGGTATTCGAGGGTGATGCCGCAGCAGTCCCAGTTGTATGTCGTTTGCGCGGTCGCAAACTGGAGTTTCTTGGTTTCCGAATCAAACCCGGCGCTAGCCGCGGCGCTTAAGCCACGTTTAGTGAGGCTTCCGTAACCCAGGGCCAGCCGGAACTGCTGAAACTTACAGGTGACCTGAGCGCTGCCGCTTACCGGGCCGCACTTGCCTTGTCCCAGCCCAGGCTGAACGGAGCTGGTCTGAGGAATCTGCAGAAAGGCATCGCCTCCGCCGAAGGTGAAGGGACCGGCGTTGTAGTTCACCAGCAAGGTGTTTGCATTCACCCGGTGGAGCTGGAAATCGTAGTCCAGATCCCACTCGGTGTCGGTACGGCTCCCACTGGCCACACGCAATCTGGAGATCAAGGGAGAGAGATGTCTGGGTTCGGTGATAAATGCAATCCCGGTGAGATCCTCCGTCGTTGCAAAAACGTTCCGCTGCCCTGTGGCTAACGCTCCGCCAAACGTAGGATCCAGGAAATATTTTTGTGCGACCTCCCAAGTGGCGACCTCCCGCACTTGAGGCCCGGGGACACACGGTTGGCTCTCAAGACTTCTAGGCCGCTCCCAGGGCACGGTCTGTTCCGGGGCAGCCGCTCCGACTGCGAGCCCGGTCATCAGCGTTTCGCATTCCTGAATGGACGACTGTTTCCGCTTCGCGTACAACCGGGTAATGAATCCATATTGCACTTCGTGCGTGTTGCTGAGAATGTCACGATCATCGAAATGCAGGACGTTGGCGAAATTGTTTACTCCGGTGGTCATTCTGTAGACGACTCGGGGCTCGATGACATGCTTCCACGTCCTGCCGAAAAATTCATGCTGGAAGACTTTTTCCAAGGCGGGAGGCCGGACTTCGACCGAAGCATCCAGGGCCGACCGGTTCGTGGGGTCATTCGACGCGGCGCCATTGACGAACCTTTGCGTGTAGTAGGTGTCGTGCAGGGCCAGGGCCGGGCGCAGCGACCATCCCCAAAAGTGCAGAGGCATAGAGATCTCGGGGCTGAGATCGACGCGTCCCAGGACGCTACTGGTGCGAAAACCGGGTTCACTCCGCGATAGTCCGGAGACGGAGCCGTCAACCGACCACAGCAGCGGCAAGTGCCAGAGAGGTCGGTCTACGCTGGACGCATCAATGCTGGGAGTATGGAGGATCCGTATGGAATCGAAGGTCGGGGGATTGGATAGCGTCCCGGTGCCAGCATCCACGGTTTGAAAGAAGTCCTGATAGCGCTCGACCGCTCCTCCGAAGGAAAAACCTTTGTAGTTCCTGGCTAAGAAGACCTGGGATTTCACTTCCGAGTTGATGGCCTGCGTAAAGACCTCGTTGAACGCCAGGCGAAACAGAAATGAACTCAGGTAATCGATATCGGAAACCGCCCGAAACCCGTAGTAATTTCCTTCTGCGGTGAGGCGGGCTTCCTGGCCGCCTTCGCGGACCACACACGGTATTACCTGCTGAGTTACTTTACTTAAGCATGGAGGATTGCCATTGCTGATGACAATGCCGCGATCGATCACGCCGAAGTAATTGAGGTCGATGTAAGAAGTATTGCTGGGACGGGCCCGGAACTCTCCCCGTTGCGACCATCCGCGCTTGGAATAGTATTCGGCCCCGAAGGATGCGTCCACACTGCGGTTCATTACCCAATAGAACGAATCGCCGACGACGTTCCCCTTGGTGGAGGATCGTCCTGCGGAGGGCATTAAAAAGCCGGAATGCCGCGCTTCGCGAGCCACCGGGTGCGTTGCATACGGAAAGTAAAAGATGGGAAAGCCATGCAGTAGAAAATCACTGTTGTAGATGGTGGCGTTGCCGCCTACATCGACAACAACTTTGTGGGCCTGAAACATCCATTTTGGCTGGGGAAGCTGGCAGGTGGTAATGCTGCCGTCATAAACCACATAGTGATCAGAGCTGGTTTTCTCGACGATCTTGCCGCTGAAGGCGAACGGCGCGGTCGAGGTAAGAATGACACGGTTTCCTCGCAGTTGCATGCCTGTCGTCGCGGTGACGTCGTAGAACTTTCCGGTCTCGGTGGTTAAGTTGTAAGTGCCGTGACTGGCCTGGATGTGGTCATCATTCGGTCCGCCCTCGACTGTGAAGTGTCCGGACGCCGTGGCTAAACCAGTGTGGTCGTCGTATGTGACTTCATCCGCTCGCAGAATGTAGGTGTTGTAGTGAATTTCGACATTGCCCTGAAGTTTGTAGATGTCGCCGATCTTTTCCTGCTGAATCGCGCAGATGGTGGGAATCCTTTCATCCTGCACTTTGGCAGCTTGCTCTGCGCACGGCCCCGAAACTTTTGAGCCGGCCTGTTCGTCAGATACAGGCACTGGTTTCCCGGCGGAACGTGCCAGCAACTGGCTGGTTACTAGCTTCGGCAAGAGAAGCTGATGACAAAGCACCAGCGCCGTGATAAGGAATCTAGTGCGCAGAGTCATCGGAAAGAATCAACGCAAGATGAGTGTCGATCGCAGGCGTGCGCATTGGCGTCATTGGGTGGCGGCAACGTGAAGGTAGCATGCCAATCGCGGGGTCGCAAAGTGACGACATAGGCTAGGAGTGCCGTTGGTTCGCTCCGGTTGCATGCCGGAAGTGCTGGCCTCATACTCGGGATCGTTTCATGAATTGTCCGAAGTGTAGTGATGTTTGCAGTTGCGTAGCGGAGCCGTCTACCAACCAGTTGATAGCCGAGGCGGTGGGCTCCGAAGTCGCTGCCGAAATTCCTGCGCTAAGCCACCTTGCTGAGGCGGAAACCAACGCTGAGGCCTGGCGGGATGAGTTGGCGCAACGCCTGAACCGCTATCGCGAGCGTCGCAAAGCGCCGCCACCACGTTATCCTTCACTGAAATTACCATTCGATAACATCCAGTACTCGAGCAAGGCGGCAGCAATCGAGACCTCGTCCTTGCCCGCCTTCGAAGCGTCTTGGAACAACGCATTGGCGCTCGACAGCAGCCAAGCGGATGTCGCTCCCGCGCCGCACCTCGAGATGACCCCGGAGACCACATTTCCAGTGCCTAAAGCAGTCAAGCTTCAGCAGGTGACTGCCAAGATCATCGAGTTTCCGCGATTCGCATGGGCCCCACCCTCACCTCCTCCCGATCAGTTGGCCGAGCCTGTAGGTGAGCAACTGAGGATTCTCGAGGTTCCCGAGTCTCAGCCGGCCGCTCCCGCTCTGGGGGGCATCATGATCGAGCAGGTTCAGGTCGAGGTGCCGGAGAAGAGGCTCGGAATTGATGTGCCTTTGCAGATCGCCCCTTGGAGACGGCGTGTGGCAGCGGCCGTGGTGGATGGCGCGATTATTGCTTCGGCATGCGCCCTGTTCGGGTGCATATTCTGGAAAATTGCGGCGGTGCGTCCGCCGGAAATTCAGCTGCTGGGTCTTGCTGCAGGGACGCTGGGCGTCTTCTGGGCGGTTTACGAATATCTGCTGATCGTGTACTCGGGCAGTACGCCCGGACTTCACGCCGCCGGACTTGAGCTGACGCGCTTCGACGGAAGTTCTACCACTCGTTCCCTGCGACGGTGGAGAATTTTAGCTTCGTATCTATCGGCTCTCTCGCTTGCCCTGGGCTACGCTTGGGCTTTTCTGGATGAAGATTCGCTGTGCTGGCACGACCGCATTACGCGCACCCATTTCGGCGAGAAGAAGATTCCGCTCACTTCCTGAACTTCGCACGCTGTTGTTGACGCAGCCTTTATCTTTGCCCCGGTCGCGCCCTTTGATACGCTATGAACCCATGCGTATCCTCCTTTCGTCTATCCTTCTCGTCGCTTCGAGTATTCCCGCCATTTCGCAAAGCGTGAAACCCCCTGCTGAGCGAGTCGCCCAACAGAACGCGCTCTTCGAGGAGCAGTATGAGTCCGACCTCCGAAATTTCCCGGAGCGGGCGACTGCTTTCGGTGATTATCGCTATAACGACCGGCTGAATGACGATTCGCTCGCAGCCATCGCGCAGCGGCACAAAACAGACGAGGACTTCCTGCACCGCCTGGATGCGATTTCGACCACTGGGTTCAGTGATCAGGATCAGCTTTCGCATGACCTGCTGATTCGTGTCCTGCAGCAGCGCATCACGGATTTCAATCTTAAAGAGTACGAGATGCCGATCAACCAGCAGAACGGGATCCACACGAACTTGGCCGATCTTCCGCAGGCAGTGCCCCTGGACTCCGT
Source organism: Acidobacteriota bacterium (assembly GCA_003223595.1). GTDB lineage: Bacteria > Acidobacteriota > Terriglobia > Terriglobales > Acidobacteriaceae > Sulfotelmatobacter. The sequence continues at coordinate 9,339 of QHVR01000412.1, read as the reverse complement.
CAAGCATTACGAGGATTACATCTCCCGCCTGCACCAGATTCCGAAGGCTCTGGACCAAGTCACAGAAGTTCTCCGCGCCGGAATGAAAGACAAGTTGATGCCGGTACGCTTCCTGGCGGAGAAGATTCCGGCACAGTGCGAAGGTATTATCGCCGCTGACCCATTTCTCCGGCCCACCAAGAAGTATCCCGCTGATATTTCACCCGAGGATCAGAAGCGCCTGACTCGGGAAATCACGGACGCGGTCAATGCGGACGTATTACCTGCCTACTAGAAGTTTGCCGAGTTCATCAAGACGGAATACGCGCCTCAGGGTCGAACCGCACTTTCCATCACTTCGCTGCCGGACGGCCAGAAGCGCTACGAAAATGACATCTACGCGCGCACGACCACTCATCTGAGCGCGGACGAGATTCATCAGATTGGGCTGCGCGAAATCGACCGCATTGAGGCCGAGATGACTGGGATTGCGAAGAAGGAAGGCTTTGGGGATCTGGAATCGTTCCGCGCCTCGCTGAAGAACAATGCCAAGTACAAGCCCACTTCGGCGGAGCAGATCCTGGACGACTTCCGCCATTACATCGCGCAAATGGAGCCGAAGCTGCCGCAACTGTTCGGACTGCTGCCTAAGTCGCCGGTCACCGTCGAGGCGATTCCGGAATTTCAGGCCGCGGCTGCAACTCACTACATGATCGGCACTCCCGATGGGAAACGTCCCGGGCGCGTGGTGGTTGCCACTTCGCACTTTGCCGATCGCTCGCTCATTGACGATGAGGCGGTGGCGTATCACGAAGGGGTCCCCGGGCATCACATGCAGCTCTCGATTCAGCAGCAACTTCAGGGATTGCCCAAGTTCCGGCTGCACGGCCTCGGTTTCAATGCGTATGTTGAAGGATGGGCGCTTTATGCCGAGCAACTGGGCAAAGAGGCGGGCTTCTACCAGGATCCAGTTTCGGATTACGGACGGCTCTCTTCCGAACTGTTCAGGGCAGTTCGTCTGGTCGTGGACACGGGGATTCATGCCAAAGGATGGAGCCGCGACCAGGTGGTCGAGTTTATGCGGAAGTCCGGAGCGGTCGATGAACCTACAATTCAGAGCGAGACGGACCGGTACATCTCGTGGCCGGCGCAGGCACTGAGTTACAAACTAGGGCAGCTCAAGATTCGGGAACTCCGGGATCGCGCGCAGAAGGAACTCGGACCGAAATTCGACATCCGAAAATTCCATGACGAAATCCTGGATGGAGGCACTCTGCCGCTGGATCTGCTGGAAGCTCGGACTGACAAGTGGATCGCCTCACAGAAAGGCAGCTGAGCACCGCTCGCGAAGCGAGCCTGAGGACGGAGATTCTCGCAAGCGCATGCACCCATTTCCTTTCCATCGCTTCCAATTGCGCTCTTCGCGCGCAATCCTGGACGAGGCGCCCGGACTTCAGAACCCTGCCGAGTCGCGTCATAAGGGATTGTCCCGAAGCTGGGACCTGCCTCCGGTATGCTATCTTCAATGGGTTTTCCTATTTTTAGTATGCAATCGTTCTAGGCATGGCAACGTCTGTTGAGGGATCCAAACCGGCAGTAAAGGTCTTCGTCGCCACTACGGTGATGCTGACCTTCATCTCGTTCTGGCGTGCTGCCGCCATCGTTCTTTCCGACCTGGCCTCGTCGGCCTATTATGTGGCCGGCGATACCGAGAAGGTCATCGGAAAGAGCGCTCCGTGGTTCATCCTGGCCGTAATGCTGTTCAGCACTGCGGTACGAGCCCTCTATATAGAGTCCAGTGCCATGTTCGTCCGGGGCGGGGTCTACCGCGTGGTGAAGACCGCAATGGGCGGTGGTCTGGCAAAGTTTTCGGTTTCTGCGTTGCTGTTCGATTATGTGCTCACCGGGCCTATCAGCGCTGTGTCTGCGGGGCAGTACCTCGGCGGGTTCATTAAGGAGATTGCTCAGCTTCTCCATCATCCTCTCCACTTTTCCGATGACACCTTTGCCGCAGGATTAGCAATTTTGATCGTGGCCTACTTCTGGTGGAAGAACACTCAAGGTATTCACGAGTCCAGCCAGAAGGCATTGCAGATCATGGCCATCACCACGGCCATGGTAGTCATTCTTATCGTGTGGTGTATGGTGACGCTTCTCCGTTCGCCTGCTGCATTGCCTCCGAATCCGTTGACTCCCGGCGTGATGGCTCTCACCAGAGAGTCGTTGGGCTGGCTTTACGGGAACTGGGCCACCCATCTAACGATCATCATTGCGTTTGTTGGATTTGGTCACTCTGTACTTGCCATGAGCGGCGAGGAAACCCTCGCCCAGGTGAGCCGCGAGATTGAACATCCCAAATTGAGGAACCTGAAGAAGACGGGAGTTGTCATCTTCGTCTACAGCCTGCTGTTTACCGGCCTGGTTTCGTTCTTTGCAGTGATGATCATTCCCGACAGCGTGCGTCCGAGCTTCTTCACCAACATCATTGGCGGAATCGCGATGTACCTCAGCGGGCCACTATGGGCCAAGCTGATCTTTCACGGGTTCGTAGTGATCGTGGGAGTACTGATTCTAGCCGGAGCCCAGAACACCTCCATTGTCGGCGCGAACGGAGTACTGAACCGGTTGTCCGAGGATGGAGTCCTGACCGCCTGGTTCCAGCGCCCGCATAATCGCTTCGGAACCAGCTATCGCCTGATCAACATGGTCGTCATTCTGCAACTCGCCACGATTGTCCTGAGTAAGGGCAACGTATTCGTACTGGCAGGGTTGTACGCGTTCGGCGTGATCTGGAGCTTCACTCTGAATGCGCTGGCCGTGCTGGTGCTCCGCTACACCGAACCGGAGCACCGGCAGTGGAAAGTGCCGGGGAACCTGCGAATTGCAGGGAAGGAAATTCCGCTCGGCGTGATCATCATCTTTTTGATCTTGTTTACGACGGCGATCGTGAACCTTTTTACGAAGTATGAAGCGACGATCTCTGGCGTAGGCTTTAGTGTTGTGCTTTTTTTCGTTTTCACCTATTCGGAACGGCGTACGGCTCGTGAACGCAAGGGTAAGCCGGAGCAACTCGACCAATTCCGGGTTTACAGCAACCAGGAACTCGGTAGCGGAGCCATGGGAGTGCGGCCGGGGAATGTTCTGGTTGCAGTGCGCGATCCCCGTAATCTCTACTACTTGCGTCATATCCTGAGCCACACAAACACGATGAAACAGGACGTCGTGGTCATGAGCGCGCGGCTTTACCACCGCGAGCACAGCTTCAGCGGCAGCACGGTCTTCGAAGCCAGCCAGGTCTTCGATCATTACGAGCAGGAACTGTTCACCGCGGCTGTAGCGGTGGCGGAAAAAGAGGGCAAGCCGATTTCGCTGCTGGTGGTTCCGGCGACCGACGTATTCGAAGCCATTATGGTGACTGCGCAACGCCTCGATTCGTCACGGGTTGTCTGCGGACTGTCCAACAAGCTCAGTGCCGATGAACAGGCTAAGCTCACCGGCGATGCTTGGGAACGTCTGCCGGAACCCCGTCCTCGGCTGATGCTTGAAGTTTGTGCGCCTGATGGTTCCATCCGCGAATATGCTCTCGGGCCCCATACTCCCCGCTTGCGGGTTCAGGATCTGGAACTGATGCACCAGCTCTGGTTGAACATCACTTCAGATCCAAAGTTTTCTGGCGCACACCACTACCACATCGTCGCCCTCGCGCTTGAGGAACTGCAGCGCGAACTAAGCACCGAGCAGCGCGCGCAACTTCTGCAGAAACTGCAGGAAGAAATGAACCGCCCCAACCAGCAGTGAAATGAAGTTTGTGTAGCCGCGCCCGCCTCATCCGCGGTTGCGCGCGAAGCGCAATGGCAAGCCCGATGCCTCGGATGAAAAAAAGAGCCCCGGCATTCCCCAGGTAACGCCACCGGATCCCAAGCTGTGATCGAAATCACATCTGCAAGTGAACTGGTACTACGTTTTGAGGGGTATTTTGCAGCGAAGCCCGCAACTCGCGGAAGCGAAATGGGTATCCGCTCGATACCAACTGCGTAGGTTCCACTCTTTGGCTTCCCAGCAGAACTGTTTCTCCCATCTCACCAAAAAGCAGCTTGACCGCGAACGCAGGCATAGGAAAAACCGCAGGCCGGGACAGAACGGAGGCAAGGGTCTGAGTGAATTCTGCGTTGGTGACGGGCCTGGGAGCCACCATGTTGACGGGGCCGTAGAGCAGGTCACTCTTTAGGATGTGGTGAATGGCGCCCACCAGGTCCTGCACATCGATCCAACTCATCCAGTGACGGCCGTCCCCGATCTTTCCGCCTGCCCCCATCTTGAAGGCGGGTAGCATCTTCGCCAGTGCTCCACCTTCGCGGCTGAGCACTACACCCGTGCGGATCGCGACCGTTCGAATGCCCGCTTCCGCTGCGGCGTGGGTTGCGGCTTCCCATTCCTGGCACACTTCGGCCAGGAACCCCGTGCCAGGCGAACTATCTTCCGTGAGTACCTCTTCCCCGCGGTCGCCGTAGTAACCAATTGCCGAGCTGCAGAGGAAGATCTGTGGCCGGTGTTTGACCTGGGCTAAGCTCTGGGCAAGGTTGCGAGTGCCCGTGACGCGGCTGTCGCGGATCTTGGATTTCTTGGACTCCGTCCAGCGGCCAACTATGGTTTCGCCGGCCAGATGGATGACGGCATCGAAGCCGGAGAGCAGGTCCGCAGGAAGTGGCTGTTCAGGGTGCCACGGAATCGTCTGTTCGTCGCTGTAAGTTGGCGGGGCGTTGTTGCGTACCAGGCGTGTAATGTGCGCGCCATTGGCCCTCAGGGTCGGCAGCAACGCCTTGCCAATAGGGCCGGACGAGCCACTGACCAGAACCCGTGCCATTCGAAGGTTCACCATGCCACAACACTTTAGCAGACGGCTGTGTAGGGATAGCCGGTTGCTCTTCAGTATGCTCAGAGCGCAGGCGGCGCTCGCAATATCGAACCCGCTATAATCTACTCAGGCCCTGCATCCCTCCCGGCTTCCCAGATATGACGGGCTGTTCGCGGGCTATAATCCTGCATGGCGACGTTACGCCAACAGATCGCTACCACTGCCCTTACGCTGACTAAATTCCGCGAGCTGATGAAGCGGATGCAGGAAAACCGTCCGCATGACGATCTCTCCATCGTCAAGAAAGCTTACGATTTTTCCCTAAAGCATCACGAAGGCCAGAGCCGCGCTTCCGGAGAGCCCTATCTCGTTCATCCCCTGGAAGTAGCGCTCGTCCTGGCCGAGATGAAGATGGACCCGGTAGCGATAGCGGCGGGGCTCCTGCACGACTCGGTAGAAGACACTTCGGTCACGATAGTCGATATCCGCAAGGAGTTCGGCGAGCAGGTCGCCCACATTGTCGAGGGGGTGACCAAGATCAGCAAGATCGAGTTCGCCACCCGGGAAGAGCAGCAGGCCGAAAACATCCGCAAGATGATGCTGGCCATGGTGGATGACATTCGGGTCGTCCTGATCAAATTGGCCGACCGCCTGCACAACATGCGCACGCTGGAGCATCTCGATCCCGAGCGGCAGCACAAGATCGCTGAGGAGACGCTCGAAATCTATGCGCCCATCGCGCACCGACTCGGCATGGGCAAGATCCGCGGAGAACTTGAAGACCTGGGATTCCGTTTCCTCGACCCGGTGGGATACGAGCAGGTCGAGAAGGCAGTCAATGCGCGACGCAAACAGGGAGAGGCCTTTCTCGAAAAGACCCACAAGCTCATCAGCGATAAGCTGAAAGAGGCTGGGATTCAAGCCCGGGTGGAAAGCCGGATCAAGCGGCTGTTCAGCATTCACAAGAAGCTTCAGAAACAGCGGATCTCGGTCGACCAGGTTTACGACTTGTGCGCCATGCGGGTCATCACTCGATCGCTGCAGGATTGCTATGCCGTCCTCGGCATCATTCACAATCTTTGGCGCCCCGTGCCGGGCCGGATTAAAGATTTCATTGCCATGCCGCGGCCGAATTTTTACCAGTCCCTGCACACCTCCGTCATCACGGAAGATGGGACACCGTTTGAAATTCAGATCCGCACAGAAGAGATGCACAAAATGGCCGAGGAAGGGATTGCCGCCCATTGGAAATACAAGGACGGCCCGGTCTCCGCGCAGGACGAGCAGCGCCTGGCGTGGCTGCGGCAGGTGGTCGAGTGGCAGCGCGATGTCAGCGATCCCAACGAATTCCTGTCCACGCTCAAAGTCGATCTCTATCCGGAGGAGGTTTACACCTTCACCCCGAAGGGGAAGGTCGTAGTTTTACCGCGCGACTCCACCCCCATCGATTTCGCCTACACCATTCATACCGAAGTGGGCCACACCTGCGTAGGCGCGAAAGTCAACGGACGCATGGTTCCCCTGCGCCATAAGCTACACTCCGGAGACATCGTAGAAATTCTCACTCAGCCCGGGCATAAGCCCAGCCGCGACTGGCTGGGACTGGTCCGGTCGTCGCGATCGCGCAATAAGATCAAGCATTGGCTCAATGTCCACCAGCGCGAGCGTGCCATCGAAATCGGCCGCAAGCTGATCGAGAAGGAAGCGCGCAAGTATCGCATCGCGCTGAAGGAAATCAAAGATGAAGAGCTGACGAGAATCGCTTCCGGATATGGCCTGGGCCGGGGCGACGATCTCATGGCAGGAATCGGCTACGGCAAGTACTCGGCGCGCCAGGTGTTGGCTCGCTTGTTGCCTGCCGGGGCCACGCCCTCGATCGCCGGAGATATCGAGGCGGAAGGCCTGACCTCCGGGTCCATCGCCAGCGCCGTCCGGCGGGTGTTCGGCGGCAATAACGCAATCACTGTCCGCGGTCAAGGCGATATGCTCGTCTACCGCGCGCGCTGCTGCAATCCCATCCGCGGGGAAAGCATTGTCGGATACATCACGCGCGGCAAGGGCGTGGCGGTGCACTCCGCGAATTGCTCCAACGTCACCAACCTGCTGTATGAACCGGAGCGCAAGATCGACGTGGAATGGGCACGGGACGACAGCACCCCCACGGCCTATCCTGTAAAGCTGACGGTTTTCTGCGACGACCGCTTCGGCATGTTGAAGAGCATCACGGGGGTGATTGGGGACGCCAAGAGCAATATCCGCAATATCGCCGCGCGCACGGAGAACAGTCAAGCCAGCGTGGAAGTGGTTCTGGATATTGCCGACCTGAAGCATTTGGAAAGCATTATCGCCGGGCTGCGCAAAATCGCCGGCGTGCATGAAGTGCAGCGGCTGCAGAAAATCTAAAAAGCAGTTCTCAGTTCCCAGTTCTCAGTTAAAACACACAAGCACCATGTGTTACTCTGTGCCCTCTATGGTTTGTACTTACTGAACCGGGAACTGCTTTCATGCGAGAAGTCATTTCTACCAAAGATGCCCCTCAAGCGATCGGGCCTTATTCCCAGGCCATCAAAGCCAACGGATTCGTCTTCGTTTCCGGCCAAGTCGCCATCGATCCCGCAACTCAGCAGGTAATTCAGGGAGGAGTTGCAACCCAGACCGACCGCGTGCTGCGCAACTTGTCTGAAATCCTTGAAGCTGCCGGCAGCGGCCTGGGGAAAGTGGTGCGAGCCACCGTTTTCCTTAAGAACATGTCCGAGTTCACGGCAATGAACGAAGTTTACGGCAAGTACTTCAGCAGTTCACCGCCGGCACGCTCAACAGTCGAAGTGGCTCGGCTGCCGAAGGACGTCCTGGTGGAAATTGACGTGATCGCCCTGGAGTAGACGCACCGTCCTGTGGAGCTACCCATGAAAAAGCACTCTCTACTAGTCCTCTTCGCGTTAGCCGGCGTTCTCTCCCTCAGTGCCCAGACCACGGCGAAAAAACCAGTGACCAGACGTCCGGCCAGTGGGCCAACCAAGGTGACTGGTGAGGGTGTGAAAACCTCGTCCGGATTGCAGTACTGGGATATTAAGCCCGGCACCGGCGCGGAAGCCAAGCCCGGCAGCAAGGTTAAAGTGCACTACACCGGATGGCTGACCTCGGGAAAGAAGTTCGACAGTTCCGTGGGAAGCGCCCCGTTCGACTTCACGTTGGGGCAAGGAGAGGTGATCAAGGGATGGGACGAAGGCGTTGCCGGAATGAAAGTCGGAGGCAAACGACAACTGAAAATTCCGCCAAATCTAGCGTACGGCGAAGATGGTCACCCGCCGCAAATTCCGCCAAACTCCACGCTGATCTTCGATGTCACATTAGTTGCCGTGAAGTAGGGCGACGCGACACAAAGGCGCCTGAGGAGGATTGATTCCTCTGTGAACCCCTGTGTCCTCTGTGGTGAGCCGCTTCTAGGCCTTAACGACTTTGCCGCTGCGCAGGCAGGACGTGCAGACGCGGATGCGCTTTCCCTGGCCGTTCACTTTGGCGTGCACTGGACGCAAATTGATGTTCCAGCGCCGCTTGGTGACGTTATGGGCGTGGCTGATGCGGTTTCCCGCTTGCGGCTTCTTGCCGCAGATTTCACATTGTTGTGCCATTGGACTGCTGCTCCCGAATGATTCAGATCTTGTAGGGCAAACTTCGATTTTACAGGAGCTTTGCCAATTTCGGCAATGCCGCTGGTAGCTGGACTACTCGATCCGCAAGGCTCTCATGGGCTCGATTCTTGCCGCCCGTCGGGCTGGAATGAATCCCGCCAGCGCCGCAAAGAACGAGAGCACCAGTACCGCAATCCCAATGGTAAGCGGGTCGTAGGTCCGAACGCCGTAGAGCTGGCTGCGCATCAGGCGTCCAGCAATCAGCGCGACGGGAACGCCGATGGCGAGACCCAAACCGACCAGCAGCAGCGCCCTTCGCAGCACCAGTACCAGCACGTTCTGCCGATTCGCTCCCAAGGCCATCCGCAGCCCGATTTCGCTCGTACGGCGGGCGACCGAATAAGCTGTAATGCCGTACAAACCTACGGAAGCCAAAATGAGAGCGAGCAGGCCGAAAAGCCCGGTCAGGCGCGTGATCAGGCGCTCCTGGTTGAAGTTGTCGGCGACCTGGTAGTCCATCGATTTGAAATCGACCAGGGTCAGGTCAGGATTGATATTGGCCAACGTATGACGCGCCAGCGACTCCAACGCCGCCTCATCACCCTGGAACTGCACGGTGATTGAATTGGGGAAAAGCGACCGACTCTCAGCGATGGCCATCTGCGACTCTTTGAAGCCCCGGTTGTATTGGGTGAGGGGGCGGAAATACATGGGGCGATATTCCTCGCGCGGGTTGTTGTACTTGGCGTCGGCGACAATGCCCACAATCTCGTAATCGCCCGCATACTTCTGATCGAAATTCCCGAAGTGGCGTCCGATGGGATCCTCTTTGGGGAAAAACTTCTTCACGAACGCCTGATTGACAACCGCAAC
>QHVR01000235.1 GCA_003223595.1 Acidobacteriota bacterium | reverse complement strand
CGAACACCGCGACGAAATCGTAGTCTTTGCCGGGGAAATCCTTCGCTTTCGCCACCTCAAAGCTGACCCGGTCGGCCAGTCCCTGCCGTTTGGCGGACTCCCGCGCCCCCTCGATGGATTTGTCGTGATAGTCGAATCCGAAAAATTGTGACTTGGGAAATGCCTTAGCCATCAGCAGCGTGGACGCCCCTTTTCCGCATCCCACGTCGGCCACGCGAGCTCCCGCTTCCAGCTTCTCTCTTACGTCCCTCAACGAAGGGATCCACGAGCTGACCAGGTTGGCGGCGTATCCCGGACGGAAGAACTTTTCGCAGCCATGGAAAACGCCATCCTGGTGCTCGTGCCAGCCCATTCCCGCGCCTGTGCGGAAGGATTCTGCGATGCGCGGCACCGCGGCCAGAGAGCCGAGCGCCAGCTCAAACGCACCCGGCAGGTACGCCGGGCTGTCATCCTGGGCCAGGGTGAAGGACTGTTCTTCGTTCAAGCTGAATTTGTTAGTCAAGGCGTCGTACGTGACATAACCACCGGCCGCCTGCGAGGCCAGCCATTCACGTAAATAGCGCTCATCGGTGCCGGTCTTGGCCGCCAGCTCCGCTGGGCTCATGGGCCCCGCCGCCAGTGCCTTATATAGACCCAGCTTCTCCCCGATCACGACCATCCCCGCGTGAACCGAGGCGCCGAGATCGGTAACGAATTGTCCGATGAAAGCGTTCAGTTTGTTCATATCCAGAGCAGGAACCTGCGCTGTACTCATTGGGAATATCTCCTCTTCGCGGAGCGGTTGTCCGTTCCTGCGGTAGTTTGCGGCTTCTTCTCGCCGCTGCGGCTTTGCTAGAATTCTCACTGCCCGGTCTCTCGCGGCGGCTGTGGGGCTGCCGCGGGGACCCTGGAGTTGAGAATCTCGCCTGCCACAGTCAACTTAGCAACGGTGGGTAGACGGCGTAACGAAGCAATCACGAAGAAACGCCGAAAAAGAATGGAGAAGCCGGCAACTTAGCGGCGGTGGGAGCACTGTGGAAACGATCCCCTCAGCGTATTACTTCGGCGAGTTCACGCTGGACGTGGGGAAGGGCTGTGTTCTCAAGGGGCAAGAGGAAATCAAACTCCGCCCCAAGGTTTTTGAGGCGCTGCAATACTTCGTCCAGAACTCCGGCCGCCTCATCGGTAAACAGGAACTGATCCAGGCAATCTGGCCCGACAGCTTCGTCACCGACGATTCGCTGGTGCAGTGTACCGTCGAACTGCGCCGAGCCCTCGATGACCGTGAGCAGCAACTGCTCAAGACGGTACCCCGCCGCGGCTACGTGTTCACCGCTGAGGTCACTCAATCGAAGGCGAAGGCGACCGCTCTGCTCGATGATGAGCTTCTCGATCCGACATCGGCGCGGGAATCACCAATCGGAAAGCAGGGCAGCAGGCTCATCGACCTGCCAACCCCGCGGACTTCGCTCATCGGCCGCGAAGAGGAGGTAAAGAAAGCCGCTGAGTTTTTGCTCGATTCGAACATCCGTCTTGTGACCCTTACTGGCCCTGGCGGCGCCGGTAAAACCCGACTGGCCATCGCCGCAGCCGCGACGGTTGCCTCCGAATTCAGCGGCGGAGTCCGCTTCATTGGGCTTGCTTCCGTGACACAACCGGATTTGGTGGCGACCGCGCTTACGAAGGCGCTCGAGATCCAGCAGGTTGCCAATCGCACCCTTCCGCAGCTTCTCGCTGACTACCTGCAGGACTCAGGGCCATTTCTCTTCGTACTGGATAACTTCGAGCAGGTGCTGCCAGCTGGGAGAGTCGTAGCTGAAATCTTGGCCTCTTGCCCGACCCTGAAGGTCCTGGTAACCAGCCGCGAATGTCTGCGGATCTACGGAGAACAGGAATTTCCCGTGGCACCCCTGGAGGAGGATTCTGCCGTCCAGCTGTTTGTGCAGCGCGCTACCGCGGTGCGCCCGACCTTTGCGGTCAACCTGGAAAACTCAGAGGCGATTCGGGAAATCTGCCGCCGTCTCGACGGATTGCCGCTGGCGATCGAACTGGCCGCGGCGCGCACCAAGCTACTGTCCCCCAGCGCCATCCTGGAGCGACTCCAAAGCCGCCTCCAGTTGCTGACCGGCGGACCGCTCGACTTGCCGACGAGGCAACAGACACTGCGTAACACCATCGATTGGAGCCACGAACTCCTGAATGAGGCGGAGCAGAAGCTTTTCCGCCGCTTTGCCGTATTTATTGGCGGGGGCACCCTGGAAGCCGCCGAAGCCGTTTGTAATACCGGCCTTGACCTTGGCATCGATCTGTTCGACGGGCTTTCGTCTCTGGTCGATAAGAACCTGGTTCAGCATGCGGAGCGGCCCGGTTCCGACGCGCGCTTCACCATGCTGGAAACCATTCGGGAGTACGCGCTGGAACATCTGGCCGCCAGCGGTGAGGAGGCTGCAACGCGTCGTGCTCATGCCGCTTATTGTCTCGTGCTCGCCGAAGAAGGCAACCCCGAACTCAGCTCCCCCGAACGCACCCGATGGTTGTCGCGGTGTGATCTCGAAATCGATAACTTCCGTTCCGCTCTGGATTGGCTAATTGCCAACCAGGATCTCGATTGGGGACTGCGCCTGTGCATGGCTCTGTTCCGATTCTGGGACATGCGCGAACACCTCATCGAGGGCCGCGCCTGGCTGGAGACGATGCTAGGGCTTGCGGGTTCCGCATATTCGAAAGAGCGTGCCAAGCTGGGCATCTTTCTTGGCGCTTTAGCCACCACCCAGGGCGACTTTCCAACTGCGGAAGGCTTTCTGCAGCAGAGCCTTCGGTTGTACGAAGAGTTGCACGATCAGTGGGGAATCGCCGCCTCTTTGAATGCTCTGGGGGTCTCGGGGCGGGATAGCGGCGACTATATCACGGCACAAAATCATTTTGAGCGCAGCTTGGCTTGCTGGCGTACTTTGCCCGATCGATTGGCAACCGCGCGGTGTCTGCATAATCTCGCGAATGTGGCAAAGGTCCGTGGCGACTATCCCCGCGCTCAAATCGCCTTACGCGAAGCGACGAAAATTTTTCAAGAAGTCGGAGACCCGAGCGGAGCAGCCTGGTCCATGAATCAGCAGGCCGACATAGAACGGGAACAGGGCAATTTGGAAGTTGCCCGGGACTTCTACCAGCGCGCGCTAAAAGCCTTTCGTGTAGCCGCAGACCGATGGGGCTCGGCGCGCTCACTGGCGGACTTGGGTTACGTTTGCTGCGAACAGAAGGACTATGAAGCTGCACACGCCGCCTACCGCGAAGCTCTCGAAGTGTTTTCCCAGTTGGGGCACAAGCGCGGCATGGCACGTGCTCTGGAAGGCTTCGCCTGTTTGGCTGCGGCACGAGGCAATCCGGTCCGCACCCTGAGACTGGCCGCAGCAGCCACTCACCTGCGCCAACTCATCAGCGCTCCCCTGTTTCAGGCCGAGCAAACCAGACTTGATCAGACCCTGTCATCCGCGTGGGAATCGCTTGGCGAGGCCGAAGGGAAAGCCGCCTGGGCAGAAGGATCCGCGCTCAACATCGAGAGTGCGATCGAGTACTCGCTGCAGAAAAGCTAGTGGACTATCTCACGTTGACCGGATCAAGCAATCGGCGCACCGCCGAAACGCGATCGGCCGGAATTCCCACCCGGCGAGCGTGTTCCCGTATGCTGCCCTCGTCGGGCGCCAGGTACACGCAATACACCTTATCCTCGGTCACGTAACTGTGAAGCCACTGGATCTGTGGACCCATTCCTTCGAGAACTTCCAGAGAGCGCAAAGACACTTCGCGCAGCTGTGCGTCCGATAGCGATCCGGCTCCTTTGATTTCACGTTCGATGACAAACTGCGGCATGATTTTGAGAAGTTTACCACGAGGTGAACGGGGAACAAAGAATACAGCCCAGGTGTCGAACCTAGTATGACTAGAATACTTCTTCCAACAAAGCTCTCGCTGTTGCTGGGCGTCACTGCCTTTCTTCTCCCACCATTGCAAGTGGCGCAGTCCGACAGCACAGGATCTCTGAAGCCGTTCGTCGGCACCTGGAAAGGAACCTGTGCCGACGGAGCGGAGTTCGTTGTTCTGAAGCTTATCCAGAGCGGAAACGAAATGGCCGGTACTGTGAGCATCGCCAACATGAATGGCGCTAACGGCCAGTGTGTGACCGTTATGGATCCTCCCACCAAGGAGCACGCCATGAAGATTCACGATGCCCAGTTACGAGACAGAGCCCTGGCGTTCAAAGGAGCGGGACAGACGGGGTTTGAATTGTCCGTAGTTAGCGACGACCAAGCGACGCTCAAGTTTCTGGGAACGCCCGTCGAAAGCAACCCGTGGAAGCTAAAGCGGACGAAATAGGCCGCGCTCCACAGCAGAACCGTCAGCGCGCCCATCCCTTAGTCGGGCGACTAAACGACGCGAAGACCGTTAACTGATTCGCTTCGGCGGGGATAAACTTGGAGGCGCGGGTCGGAATCGAACCGACGCATAAAGGTTTTGCAGACCTCTCCCTTACCACTTGGGTACCGCGCCCCTGCTCAATTCACCAGCGTTCCGAAAAAATCGCGGAGCACGAGCAACTTGGCGACAAAATCTGGAGCGGGAGACGGGAGTCGAACCCGCGACTTCGACCTTGGCAAGGTCGCACTCTACCACTGAGTTACTCCCGCTCGACGTTTTGATTTTACAGCACCGGCGCGCGCCTGCCAATCTCAACGTGAGCATGAGATCTGGAGGCGTGTTCCGGCACGCGGCACCCTATTCCGAATGCCTTCTATGAATGTGCACGCCTCGTTGACCTTGAATCTACTCCTGTCGGAGGGCGTACATCGGATCGACGCGAGTTGCGCGCAGTGCGGGAATATAGGTTGCGAAAGCCGTGACCAGCAGTATTACGGCCGGCACAATGAAATACAGTCGCGGCTCATTGACGTGAAGGTCAAAGAAGAGCGCGCTGAACAATCGGGGCAGCGGCATGGCCAGCGCCAGCCCAATCGCGCCGCCAATCGCAGCCATTTTCAATCCTTGCCGCATGATCATCCGCAAAATGTCCCGGTTCTTCGCTCCCACAGCCATGCGGATGCCAATCTCATGCGAGCGCTGGGCCACCGTAAATGCCATCAGCCCATAAATGCCAATGGCTGCCAGCAACAGGGCCATCATCGCGAAAGAAGCCAATACCCTGGAGAAGAATGTATCCCCGGCATTCTGGCGATCCAGAACGGCTGACATGCTCATCAGATTAGAAAGCGGCAATTCGTTATCGATCTGTGTTACTGCGCCGCGCAATGCGGATGCCAGACCGCCGGGTGCGATCGTGGTCCGCACCAACACCGAGAAACCAGGCACCGGTCTTTGCAGAAAAGGCTCGTACACCTGAGGAGAATCCTGCGTAACCTGCGAAAAAGGTTTCACGTTGCCAACCACCCCAACGATCTGCCTCCAATCACCCGCGCCTCCATTCACTTCCAGTCGAACCCGCCTGCCCAAAGCTTCCCCGCCGTTCAGAAAACGTTCTGCAAACTTTTGGTTTACGACAATCACGGCCGGAGCGCTGGCACTATCACTGTCGGTAAACGTTCGTCCGCGCAGCAACTCGATGCGCGCGGCGTGGAAATATTCCGAACTCACGACAAAGTCAAATGCCGAGAGACTCTCGTTGCGCGCGGGATCGGGCTGACCCTCAATATGAAGTGTCACTCTGCCAGCACCCGCGGCCGGCAAGTCGGACGCTCCCTGGAATCTGACGCAACTTCGAAACCAGAGCACGAACGAATTCAATACGGTGGTCAGCTTCTTTGTAGCGTGCGTCGTCCAGGGTGATTCCTGCAGTGAGGAGATGGTCGGCCTGGAAGCCCAGGTTCTGGTGTTCGATGCGGAAAATTCCGACGAAGAGCAGACCGGTCCCGATGAGAAGACACAGCGCCGCCGCAATCTCTCCGGTGACCATCACCGTACGCAGGCGAGCCTGGGATTGTCCAGAAGAAGCGGTACGGCCTTCATCCTTCAAACTCGTTGCCACATCAGCGCGGGAAGCACGGAGCGCCGGCGCCAGGCTGCAAAGCACAGCGCACAGCATCGACACCGCCAGGGAAAAGAGCAGAACGTTGGTGTCTAGGTGCAACTCAAGATCCGCCATGGATTCGTTGCTACTCACGCTGTAGCGGACGAAGTGGATGCCCCAGTACGAAATCGCGACCCCCGCACCTCCTCCGAGCAACGCGATGACCAGGCCCTCGGTCAGCAATTGCCGGATGATTCGCAGCCGACCTGCGCCCATCGAAGCGCGAATCGCCAGTTCTTTGCGTCGGGCAGTCGCGCGTGAAAGCAACAATCCGGAAACATTGGCGCAGGCGATCAGCAGCACAAAGCCAACCGTGGTCATGATCACGGCCAAGCCACTGCGAATGCCGAAAGTGTAAATCAGGAAATCGGGCAGGGTTCGTGCGGTGGCTCCCCAGCCTTTTTCTGCCTCAGGAAACCCCTGTTGTGCTCGTTGCGCCAGAGTGGCGAACTCGGCTCTGGCTTCTTCGACTGTCACGCCGGGTTTCATGCGCCCGAACAAGTACAACGATCGATCGCGGTGAGCGGCAGGACCCTGGTCCGCCGGACCAAAGACCAGGGGCAACCACAATTTTGAGCCGTATCCCAGAAGACGAAAGCCACTAGGCATAATGCCTACGACCGTATAGTTTTCGCGATTGATCCGAATCGTGCGCCCCACGATCGAATCGTCGGAAGCGAAGCTGTCTTCCCAGAGCTGGTGACTCAGCAGCACCACATGGTCTTTCCCGGGTTGATCCTCCCCCGCGCTGAACGTGCGTCCCCGTTCCGCGGTCACCCCTAGCACATTAAAGAAGTTCGCGGATACCGCCGCAGCGCGGATTGCCTGTGACTCGCGTTGCGAGGTCAAACTAGCCGTGCGGTAAACATCGCCTGCGGCCATCTCTGAAAAGACATGATTCGACTCGCGCCAGGCTAGAAAGTTCGGCACTGAGACCTGGCTCGCGTCGGCCTGGAATGCAGGAGCTGGATCGGTGGAGGTGACTACCGCAATTCGATCAGGTTCAAATCCTGGCGGACGCCGCAGCAGAATGCCGCTGACAAGACTGAACATGGTCTGGCGATGCTGGTAAAGCCGGGGCTTTTCAGCAGCTGCCGGAGCCCGTATCGCAGGTCTTGAACGATGGTTCCCATCCGTTGTCCTCCGAGGTTTCGAAGCTTGTACGGGGCCGGGACAGAGTCTAAGGCATGCTGCCACTCGCAACTGCTGGGCCAAACTGGGATCGCGCTGTCGATTGAGAATGAAGCAGTAGCGGGAAAGGCGGTCTATTCCGGCGACCGTGTCCGTCCGATGATGGACTATCGTGCCCGTGAATGGACAGGTGGTTTTGTTATGTCAGTTCCACCACGATCTTCTTTGCGGCTTGATCGAGGTGTGTGATGCGGAAACTGCGAATCTGGCCGGCGCGGGGTGGCTCAGCTTTCGCGGCCGCAGGTCCTGTTTTCCAGCGCGTCTGCAGCATGGCGCTGAGTGATGAAAGATCTCCCTTTGCCGGCTTTGCTGGTTCGGGGGCGGCGGCAGCCGCGGCTTTCATGTTGCACGCCGCGTAAATCCCCTGACCTAGTTCCACTCGCCCCTGTCCTCCGGATTCTTCCATCAGGCGTCCGGTAACCAGATCACCTTCCTTATGCTCGGCGATGTATTCATCCAAGCCCGTGGGCACAAGCTGCTTCAGGCTTAGTTTCATCTGGCGCTTTTCCGGTTCCAGTCCGATCACCAGAGTGTTGACCACTTGCCCCACGCGCAGGACATCCGCCGGATGTTGGATGCGCTTCTCGGGACTGATCTCGCTCACGTGGATCATTCCCTCAACACCTTCGGACAGCTGCACGAAGGCGCCAAATTTTGTCAGGCTCGTTACTGGTCCTTCTACCGTCGATCCGATGGGGAAGCGCTGCGGTACGTCGACCCAGGGGTCTCCCAAGGCCTGCTTTAGTCCCAAGGAAAGCCTTCGTTGGGCTGCATCGACTCCGAGTATGACAACTTCGACTGTTTCTCCTTCTTTCACGACATCGCTGGCCTTGCGGATTTTGCCCTTCGACCACGACATCTCGGAAATGTGAATCAGCCCTTCGATGCCCGGCTCCAGTTCGACGAAGGCTCCGAAGTCGGCGAGCCGCGTAACCGTTCCCCGGACGCGCTCTCCAGCTTTATATTTTTCCGCGATTGAATCCCAAGGGTGCGCCTGCAGCTGCTTCATGCCCACTGAAATTCTTTTCTTCTCACCCTCGTTCGCCAGCTTCAGGACTTTCACTTCCACCTGCTGCCCGACCGAGAGCACATCTGCCGGTTTGTTGATGCGTCCCCACGCGATGTCGCCCACGTGCAGGAGCGCATCCACTCCTCCCACGTCGACGAACGCGCCATAATCCGTCAGGCTGCGCACCGTTGCGCTGATCGTGTCACCTTCTTTGATCTGCCCGTAAAGGCGATCCTTCGTCGCGCGCTCTTCCTCTTCGGCCAGCGCCCGCCGATCGACAACCACGTCCTCATCGGTGACGTCGA
>QHVR01000801.1 GCA_003223595.1 Acidobacteriota bacterium | reverse complement strand
GGCATCGAAGCAACTCGGGCCGCAAGCACCCGCCCCGCCTCCTCCGCCGCTGAACGCTCCGTTTCCCGGGTCCGACGGTAAGCCCCCACCTTGTTGCATCGGCTGCATCCCCTGTTGCGTGCCTTGCTGCGCGCCGTTTTGCACTTGCTGCATTCCGTTTTGTACCTGCTGCCCGTTCTGCTGCACGGTACCGGTACCCTGCTGAACGGTGTTCGAACCCTGCTGCATCGTGTTCTGACCCTTCTGTGCAGCGTCCTGAACCTTTTGCCAGAAACTCTTCTTCTGTTTCGGTTGATTTGTGTTCTGGTTCGGCTGTGTTTGATTCTGGTTCGGCTGTGCCTGGTTCTGATTTTGATTTGGCTGTGCCTGGTTTTGCTGCTGCTGAGCCGTGGCGGCGGCTACCAACACCGCCACGCTGGCCAGCAGGATCATCATCCGTGTCCAATGCTGTATCTTCATTTTCTCTCCTCCGAGATTAAATTTCGTGCGCACTCCCCCAAAAACGATTTATGCCGATACTTCTTGAGATCCGACGATTTCGCTTCCTCTCGCCTCTCTTGCCGCCATGAATTGCTTCGCGCTCAGAACCGCCATGTAGATGGCCAGCGACACAAACACATACGCTCCAAAGCCGATAGAGACGCCACTGAAAATCTCCCGCGGAAACGGCGTCTGCCCCGGTTCGTAAGCGCTTCCTCGAACGTTGCTGTACGCCACGTACGCGATGCATAAAATGAACCCCAGCGGTAGGAGTCCTCCCAGCGCCGCACGCCGATCCGCGCTAAAAAAATGAACCAGAGGTCCTGCGAGCGCCAGGATTGCGGCAAAACCCAAGACACCCGCATCCGGAGTCGCAGCCATTTCGGAGACCTGACGCAGCCCGCCTGCGTTCAAATAGCCCAGCACCTGCCAAAACGTAATCTCCACGGTCCCCGAGAACGGCTGATGAATCGACACTGCGGTCAGCGAACACCACGAAACCAGCAACAACATGGCCGCTGAGAACTGGACTAAGAGCGCTATTCCGAGGTTCGCGTCTTCCTGTGCCAGCGTGCCAATCGCCAACCCGCCCGGCGGAACGTTCTCTTGTTCCACGCTCATCTGCGACTCCGGGATAGCCGTGATGCTTCTGAGATTCCCACTGGGATCGAAGTCCACATTCACCGCGAGTCCGGGTCTCGCCCGCACCTCCGACCTCCACAGATCTTCCGCCAAGGGATACTGTCTGCCCTCCACCATCACCAGACCCGGCCCCGCGTACGGCTCGCGCAGAACCCTGCCTCTTTTCGCCATGGGTCTCTTCCTCCCCCGACGTGGCGGCGAATGCCTCCGCGCCTGGCGCAGTTGCTCTCACCCCGCATTGCGCAGGAACCCTCCAAAAAACGTCATTGCCCATCAAAAAAATCGGCGATCAAGTCCACGTTGTGAGTTTTGCGGCTTGTGCTGGGTAGCAGATTCGGCGTGAAAACGGTCTTGCTTGGCCCGGTCCTCGGTGGTAGCATTCCACGCTATCCCAGCGTGCGGCTGGGACTTGGCGCTCCCCCCTCGTTGGCGCCAATGCCGGGGAGATCATGCCGCTCCAACGTTTTGACCCACAAAATAATTCTGTAACCGATCAGGATGCGCTAGCCGTTGCCGCTTCCGAGCGACGCGCGCTCAATGACCTGTTTAGCCTGACTTACGAAGAACTGCGCCGCCTCGCGTCCGCCGTAAAGCGAGGCGATCCGAGTTGCACGCTCAATCCCACCGCCCTCGTGAACGAGGCCTGGTTGAAGTTGTCCAACTCCCCTGAATTGGCTTCTTCTTCGCGCCTGCATTTCAAGCGCATCGCCGCCCGCGCCATGCGCCAGCTTCTGGTCGAAGCCGCGCGCCGTCGCACTGCTGACAAACGCGGCGGCAGCGATGCAGTCCAGGTCATTACGTTTGACGAATCGATCATGGCGGCCGCCACTTGCGGCAAGGAGTTGATCGCGCTCGATGCAGCTCTGCAGGAATTGGCTCGCCTTCAGCCGCGTCAAGCCTTGATGGTGGAGAGTCGGTTCTTCGGCGGCTGCGATATCTGCGAGACGGCGGCGCTGCTCGGCGTGTCTGAAGCTACTATTCTGCGAGATTGGCGGGCAGCCAAAGCTTGGCTGGCGCACGCGCTCCAGCAGGTTCATTGATCCCGCATCTTCGCGTTCCGGGGTTTTAAATTATGGATCACAACCGGTGGGAGCGCATTCAAAGCTTGTTCCACCAGACCGCCGACCTGCCGCCTGCCGAACAGGACGCCTTCCTGCAAGCCGCATGCGCCCATGACAGCGCGCTGATCCATGAAGTGAGCGCTATGCTGAAAGAAGATGCGCGCCCGGCTTCGCTCCTCGACCGAGGTATCGCAGGGGTAGCGCACGCGCTCCTCAATGATTCCGATCCCGCGCAATTTCCCCGGCACCAGTTCGGGCCCTATCACCTCATTCGTCTGCTCGGCGAGGGCGGCATGGGCCTGGTCTACCTGGCCGAGCGCACGGATCTCGGGAGCCTGGTCGCCATCAAGATCCTGCGTGATGCCTGGCTTTCCCCCGCCCGCCGCGAGCGTTTCGCCAGCGAACAGCGAACTCTGGCGCAACTGAATCATGCTTCCATCGCTCGCCTCTACGATGC
>QHVR01000234.1 GCA_003223595.1 Acidobacteriota bacterium | reverse complement strand
GCAATATTGCTGAAGGGAAATGTCACTACTCCAACCGTGATTTCGTAAGATTCCTCCGCCACGCCCGCGGATCACTTGCCGAAATCGAAACTCAGGTTCTAATCGCGCAACAGCGCAAATATCTCAACACTGAAACCGCAACGAATCTGTCGCAGAAAATCGATGAACTAGGCCGAATTTTGAGTGGCCTAATTAATTCTCTACGCGACGTAGACATTAAGGAGTAGCAACTCAGGACTCAGGACTCATCTCAGGACTCAGGACTAAGGACTCAGGACTCGTTATGAATCGGATGATGGCGATAGTGGAGCGCGAAATGCGCAAATTCTTCCGCTCGCCAGCTTTGATGCTGGCATCGATGATCTTTCCCCTGGTGCAGTTGATCATCCTGGGCAACGCCTTTGGCGGCAAGATCCGCGACGCCAAGGTTGCCATCGTAGACCAGGACGGCGGACCACAGGCGGTGCGGGTCAAGGAAGCTTTCGATTCCGTGCGCGCCAATATTCGAACCTTTGTGCCCGTCCCCTATAACGACGAGAAGAAGGCCGTGGAAGACGTGCGTGACGGGAAGTTGCAGGGCGCGGTCATTATTCCCCCGCAGTTTTCCCGCCGAGTGTATGAACAGAACCATCCGCGCATCGCTCTCGTCGTCGACAACAGCGATAATTTCATGAGTTCGGCGGTGGAAACCGAACTAAGCCAGTTGACCGACGCCTTGAACCAACCCACCGCTACGCCGCGCATCTTGCAGCAGACCGCCCTGGATATCGTCGAACTCTATCCCTACATCGAGTACATGAAATATCTGCTGCCCGGATCGCTCGTGCTAGCGATGTTCGTGTCGGTAATGATCGGCGGCGGCATGCTCTACATCGACGACAAAGCCCGAGGCGTGCACGAAGGCTATCTGGTCACGCCCATCAGCAAGCTCGAACTGGTGCTCGGTTTGAATCTCGCCGGCGCCATCAAGGCCGTCATGACTGGAGTCATCATCGTGGGCATCGGCTCCCTGTTGGCGGGTGTGTCCACGATCTTCAATCCGCTGACGGCAATCGGATTGGTCATCATGATCGTGCTGACCTCGATGGCATTCAACACTATGATGTTCCTGTTGATGGTGCGCATTGAAGACCCGCTAGTGCCGCGTGCCATGTTCGGCATCCTCAACACGCTGCTGTTCTTCCCCAGCGGATCGGTCTACCCCATTCAGGCTTTCCCACGCTGGTTGCGCGCAATCGCGAAATGCGATCCCTTCACCTATGCGGTAGACGGCTTTAAATGTCTGCTCCTGAAACAAACCACGCTCGCGGCGGTCTGGGGAGACATGCTGTTCCTAGCCATCTTTGCAGCAATCACGCTAGGCATCGCGATTCCACTGTTCAAGAGAACCCTCTAATTTGTAATTTGGCAATTTTGTAATTTAGTAATCTGACATATGGTTTGAATCTCGGTGCGGACACTCGCGCAACTTAGCCCTCTTCGATTACAAAATTACCAGATTACAAAATTACGAAATTTATCGCCTGCCTGGAACTTTCCCTATCTCCGCCGTGTCCGTTATGCTAGACCCATGACGCTGCTGGATGCGAAGCAGTACGATCCCGAAAAGTCGCGGAAGAAGAGAAATCGAATCGTCTCCACCATCCTAGTTGTAGTCGTTCTGGCTTTTTTAGCCTGGTGGTTCCGCTATTGGCCACAGGAGCGAGTGGTAGGTCACTTCTTTCAGGCACTGCAACAACAGGATTACAACAAGGCTTACGGCATCTGGATGCATCATCCGGACTGGCAGAAGAATCCGCAGACACATACAAAATATCCTTTCAATGATTTTTATCGCGACTGGGGACCTGGCGGAGAGTGGGGCCTCGTGAAGAGCTACAAAGTATATGGGGCAAGCAAGTGCCCGAATCAAGGGGGAGATTCTTCAAGCGGAGTGGTTGTGGATGTCGTGGTAAATGATCGCACTGAACACGCCCAGGTCTGGTACGAGATCTCCGACCACACGCTCGGCTACCCACCGTGCGAGCTACTTTTTCACTGAACGGCGAGCACTGAACCGCAACTCAGGCGTTCACTTTCTGCAGCGCTTCCAGCGTCTTGGTCAGGCTGGCCTCGTCCCCTACATTCAGGCAGGTTTTGGAGCGGTCGATCTGGCGCATCAGGCCGCAGAGAACCTTTCCCGGACCGACTTCGATAAACGTATCAACCCCTTCCGCGATCAACAGTCGCATGCATTGTTCCCACTTCACCGCCCCGGTCACCTGCCGCACCAGAGTATCGAAGGCGCGGTTATCGTCAGTCACCATCTCAGCATCCAGATTGCACGCAACCGGATACACCGGTTTTGAAATCGTGACGTTCTTCTTCAAATCATTTTCCAGGCGATCTTGCGCCGGCTTCATCAGCGAACAGTGAAAGGGCGCGCTCACCGGCAAGATCTTGGCCCGCTTGGCACCGCGTTCATCCGCCAGCCTCGTCGCGCGCTCCACCGCGGCCGTACTTCCTGAAATCACAATCTGTTCGGGTGAGTTGATGTTCGCCGGAGAACAAATTTCGCCCTGCGCCGCATCATGGCAAACGGCCTCGACTTTTGCGAACTCCATGCCGAGAATGGCGGCCATGCTTCCCACTCCAACCGGCACCGCCTCCTGCATGTACTTGCCGCGATTGCGCACCGTGCGCACTGCGTCCGCGAAACAGAACGTTCCAGCGCATACATGAGCCGAGTACTCACCCAGGCTGTGCCCGCAGACGAAACTCGGTTTCGGTATCCGGCTTTGCAGTACGCGAAGTGCCGCTACGGAAGTGGTGAGGATCGCAGGCTGGGTAATCTCAGTTAGCCGAAGCTGGTCCTCTGGCCCCTCAAAACAGAGTTGGGAAAGTTTGTAGCCGAGCACGTAATCCGCTTCTTCGAAAGTCTGGCGGGCCTCAGGATAAGTTTCGGCCAGTTCTTTCCCCATGCCCACCACCTGCGATCCTTGGCCGGGGAAAATTAAAGCGATCTTTCTGGATTCGTTCATTTCGTCTTTGTTCTCATCCGCAGCGCGCTTGGCCTGAATAATCCATGCACTTGCAACAAAGTGAATTTGCCGTTGAGTCAGGATGGCGCTCAGCGCTCAAGTGCTGCTAACGGCGGTCTGATGCAGCGCGGCCAAGCCATGTTCGATAGCCTGGTTGATGCCGCTCTCGCCGAATTCCGCCGCCACGCGGATGGCATTCTTCATCGCATTGGCATTGGACGATCCATGCGTGATGATGCAAACACCTTTTACGCCCAGCAGCGGCGCACCGCCGTATTCGGTGTGGTCCAGACGCTTCTTGAAATCTTCAAAAGCGCTGCGCGAAACCCACGCCCCCACCTGCCGCGTAATCGTCGCTTTCAGCGATTCCTTCAAAGCCGAGCGCACCAGATTGGCGACGCCTTCCGAGATCTTAAGCGCGACGTTTCCCACAAAGCCGTCCGCGACGATGACGTCCACTTGGCCGCTGTAAAGGTCGCGCCCTTCCACATTGCCAACGAAATTCAGCGGAAGTTGTTTCAGCCGCTGAAAGGCTTCCCGCGTGAGTTCGTTCCCCTTGGTTTCCTCTTCGCCGATGGAGAGCAGGCCGACCCGCGCCGGCTTGCCAAACATAGCGCGGAAGTAAATATCTCCCATGATGGCGAACTGCTCGAGATTTTGCGCGCTGCAATCCACGTTCGCGCCAACGTCGAGCAGCATGGCAGGATTGCCCGGGGCAGTAGGAAACACACCGGCCAGCGCGGGACGATCAACACCAGGCACCGCCCCCAAAACGATCTTGGCCGTGGCCATCGCGGCGCCGGTATTGCCGGCCGTCACGAATCCGCTGGCCGCGCCTTCGCGGACCAGCCGCAGCCCCACGCGCATGGAGTTGTCCCGCTTGGCGCGGATCGCCTCCACCTTGTCGTCCATGGTGATGTATTCGCTGGCGTGAACAACTTCAATGGGCAGGCGCGCCGCTCCGCGATGACGATCGAGCTCCGGCTTCACGATAGTTTCGGGCCCGATCAACAGCACACGCCGGCCGTACTGACGCGCGGCTTGAATCGCGCCCTCCACTTCCGGCTTGGGGGCGCGGTCCGAACCCATCGCATCCAGCGCAATCACGCTAGGCATGTTTTGGTGAGACTAGCTGGCTTCTTCAACGTCGAGAACTTCGCGTCCCTTATAGTACCCGCACTTGGGGCAGGCGCGATGCGGCATTTTCTTCTCGTGACAGTTGGGGCATTCAGAAAGTGAATGGGCCTTCAGGGCATCATGCGCGCGCCGGGTGGACGTGCGCTTCTGGGAGTGACGGCGTTTTGGATTAGGCATGTTATTCGGATTCCTCTGAGCGGGCCTGGTGGCCAGCCCCAAACTTGAATGTGATATCAATCAGCAAACGAGCACGACACTTTGAGCAGTTGGCGCCCGAGGCAGCGAAGCTAATGGCTAAGAGCTAAAAGCTTGAGAGCTAAGAGCCGCTTTTCTGCTCCAGGCGGCTGCGGACATCTTTCAGCGCCGCCCAGCGCGGATCTTCTATTTCTCGGGAGCACGAACACTGTTCCTGATTCAGATTCTTGCCGCACTCCGGACACAATCCCTTGCAGTCTTCGCGGCAGGTAACCTTTAACGGCAACGCGAGCAGCACCTGCTCCCGCAAAACATCTTCAAGCAGAATACCGTCTCCCTGATAATAGCCGATCTCGGCTTCGGCATCGGTGACCGAGAGCTCATCTCTGCCTGCATCCGCCCCCAACGGACGGTAGAGCAACTCAAAGTCCCGCTGAACGTCCTGGCGCACCAACTCCAGGCAGCGCGCACACTGCAATTCCAGTCCAGTCGACAGCCCCCCGCGCAGGCGGATGTCTTTGATGATCTGATGCTTGCCGTGATGCTCCTCCACAACTTCGGCATGCCCCGACGCCTTCAGCGTTGTGTACTGCTTGGCTTCGCCGCCCAAATCGATGACACCCGGCTGGAACTCCTCCTTGAAATCTAGAGGATGAAGTTCCAATTTTTTGATGTCTAGGAACATGGCGAACCCTCCACGGCGATCGCGCACCGCACCAGCCCGCGGAGCACGCCAAGAGGCGTAAGTACCGCAAGGAGCAAGACTTAGGATAATCGGCAGCAGGTAGAAGTGTCAACTCAGCCTCACCTCAGTTGCGTTAAGCGCAACAAAAAGGGGGCATCCGTGTTTCCTGCGCTGCAGTCAACTGAAACTAAGTTGTTAAAGGGCCGGTGTCCGAGTCCTCTCCAACGCTGCCATATAGGATAGCCACTCCAACCGGGGGCTGGCCCACCTTTGCTCTCCGCCTGAACTGGCACCCGGTTGCCCCACCTTTCGCGATGTTCGAAAGGTGGGCACCACGAACCCCAACCTCATGTTCACTCGTCACAGCCAGCCGCCGGGCTTCTATTCTACACCCGATCCATGCCCAATCGGCTCCATCGCTATTACGGGGCGGGAATACTCTCACTTCATCACCACCAGTTGTTACCAACGAAAAGCTATGCGCGCCGCATCAGCCGTGTCAACGCAGCGAGCAGTGGTGTTTTTATCATTGGCAAAAAAAGCAGTGCGAAAGGATTAAAACCACTGACTCACCTGTGGCGAACAAAGAGCGAATTTACCGGGCCGCTTCTCGGGATTTTCCGGTAGAATAAAGCACTGGTTTTGCTGTAGGTGCAAGCTCCGCTCTTACAAAGTTCCAGGATGCAGTAACCGCGTCTTTCACATTCCGAAAACCAGAATTTTAGCGGGGGATTACCCGTCCGCTGGAGGTTCGGGATGTACAACGGTATCGAAGTTGACGTGCTCGATATAGGTGATGCGGACGCCATCATCGTGACCCGCTGGGTAGACAGCTATCCCCATCGGATTCTCGTTGATGGGGGACGTGCATCTGACAACGATGTTGTCCTGAATTTTATGTTGGCCCGAGGATTCACGGATTTCTGGGCGGTGGTTTGCACACATCTTCACAACGACCACGCTCGCGGTCTCATCAAGTTGGTCCGTAACAAACTTCTCAAATTTCGCAACGCGTGGATGCACGACATCAACAAGCATGTGAGCGCGGAAGCACTGCGCCGTGCTTCTGCCGCTACGGACGGCGTGAAAGAAGTAATTGAAATGACAAAGGAGCTTGCAGCAGCTTTAGCCAGTCGCGAGCTTACTCCGACGGAACCGTTCGCGGGGATGTCCATAGCAGCATGGCCAGAGATGCAAGTCCTCGGACCTTCACTTTCCTTTTATCGAGG
>QHVR01000233.1 GCA_003223595.1 Acidobacteriota bacterium | reverse complement strand
ACATCACCGTGCATGGCAGAGAGGGGCCAGACGATGTTCCGCTGGTCCACGCCGCCAGCATGCTGGCGCAGATGAAAGTGGTCTCGTTCCTGCGAACCGAGTTTGGATTTACTTCGCTTGTCCTCGACCACCCGGTGATTCACGTCGCTATCGGAGCGGACGGCGTGACCACCAGCGTGCCCGCATTGAAAGTGCAGCAGGCCGGCTCCGCCACTCGAGCGGTGCAACAGCTGTTTGCGCTCTCCATCGATCATTTAGCAGTGCATAACGGCGAACTGCTATGGGGGGACCACAGGATCCCTCTTGAGTTTGCCGTACACGACACCAACTTGCAGATGGATTACGAGTACCTGCGCAACCGCTATGACGGCGCTCTTTCCGTGGGCAAAGTCGATACTGTCTTCCAAGACTTCCGGCCATTTTCCTGGGGGACGACCGTCCAATTCGTCTTGGGGCCGAGTTTTGCCGACATCAAGTCGCTGCAATGGAACTCGGGACGATCCTCGCTAAAAGCAAGCGGACGAATCAGCGATTTTCGCAACCCACAACTGCAGGGAACGTACGAGGCAGAAATCAATCTGCAGGAAGCGGCCGCGATCACGCGCAGGCACGACCTGCGCGAGGGCGTAGCAGAATTCAACGGCGAGGGCCATTGGTCCTTAAACGAATTCAAGGCTTCCGGCGTGGCGGCCCTTCGCGAAGTCGGGTGGCAAAACGATCAGATCGCGCTAAAGAAGGTTGGGGCCAATGCTGATTACCTGCTCACGGATCAGCAGATCAGAATTACGAAGCTCCAGGGCAAAATCCTCGGCGGGACTTTCACCGGCGACGCCCAGGTGGACAACTGGCTTCATAGCGTCCCTCTGCCCAAGAATGCAAGGGGTCAATCCGAAGATGTAGCGGTGATTTCGGCCGCTAAGCCGCGTGCGAAGAAAGTCGAGAATCCCAAATTGCCCGGAGTGCAAACGGGAATAGTTCGATTGCACTTGCGCGATGTCTCAGTAGCGGAAGCAGCGCGCAGCCTCGACGTGCCTGCGCACCGATTGAGAGGGTTCTCTCCCGCCGGAGCGGCCGCGGGCAACCTCGAGGCGCTGTGGAAGGGCTCTCCCGCGAACGCTGAAGTCGCGTTCGATTTCGACGCAATCCCGCCCTCGCGTCCTGCTCGTCGCGAGTTGCCCATCACCGCCCACGCCCAAGGCAAGTACAGCGCTGCTAATGACTCCCTGGAATTGTCGAGGTTCAACCTGACCACGCCTGATTCCAAGATCGATGCCTCCGGCACGCTGGCGTCATCTTCCACGGTGCGAGTGTCGGTATCAACTTCGAACCTCGAAGAATGGCATCCCTTGATCGCGGCCTTGGGCGGTCCTACGGATGTGCCTTTCCGCGTGGATGGCGATGCCACTTTTAACGGGGTGGCGGGAGGAAGCTTCTCATCTCCAACGCTCAGCGGCACTGTGGTCGCACAGGATTTCGAATTCACCGTTCCCGCGACCTCTCGCACCCCAGAGAAGGAAGTGCATTGGGATTCATTAGCCGCCAATTTTCAGTTCTCCTCGCGACAGGTTTCATTGCGCGGCGGATCCCTCCGGTCGAATTCAACGCGTCGCTAGAGAAGGGACAGTTCACCGCTAACAGTCCCTACACCGCGAAAGTAAATCTGCACAACGTAGATGTAGCCTCGACCGCTGCGCTGGCAGGCTTTGATTACCCCGTCGCAGGCACGGCCGAAGTTACTTTGCAGCTTGCCGGAACGCGAGCGCGCCCGCAGGGACACGGACACATTCACGCGGCAAATGCTTCGGTCTATGGCGAACCGATCGAAAGGTTCGACGCAGACCTGCAACTTGGGGCAGAGGAAACAGCTCTCATGAATATCAATCTTACGCATGAGGGCGGCGAGGTGACGGGCAACGCTGCTTACTCGCCCTCAAGGCGAGCCTTCCGCCTGGACTTGCTGGGAAAGAACTTCGATGTTGCACGTATTCGGCAGATCCAACTGCAGCGCCTCCCCGTCGAGGGACGTGCGGATTTTACCCTGCAAGGCTCCGGCACCCCGGACGCGCCCGTCATCAATGCTCATGTGCGAGCTCGCGACATTGCGTTCGCTGGCGAGCTGGCTGGTGCCATGGATTTTGAGGCAACGACCCGCAACGGCCAAATGCAGTTGAAGGGAAGCTCCGAGTTTTCCCGCGGCAGCTTGCTGATCGAGGGGACAGTCGGTATGCGGGGCGACTTTCCGGCGAAAATCTCCGCTCGAACTGACAACTTGGATGTCGATCCTTTATGGCGCGCTTATCTCGGCCAGCAGCTCACCGGACATTCCTCAATTGGCGGAAACGTGACTATGGAAGGTCCGCTCCGTTTTCCTGCGCAATGGGCTATTAAAGGTGATCTGTCCGATGTTTCCATCGACGTGGAATACACCAAATTGCATAACCAGGGCCCGGTGCGGTTCGCGTATGCCGATCAGAGGCTGCAGATTGAGCCCGCGCACTTGATCGGCGAAGGCACGGATGTCACTGGACAGGGGTCGATTCATTTCGCGGGATCCAAACAATTGGACCTCGCCGCCAACGGACAAGCGGACTTGAAGCTGCTCGGAGTGCTCGATCCCAATCTGACCACTTCCGGCTTGACGACCATGCACCTGAGTGTGACTGGCACGCTCGCAGACCCTGTGCCACAAGGGACTATTCAAATTAAGAACGGCGCAGCCACTTACGGCGGCCTGCCTAGCGGCTTGAGCGACATCAACGGATCGCTGGCGTTCACCCGGGACCGCATACACATCGAGCAGCTTAGTGCTCGCAGCGGAGGCGGAAATCTCGATCTTAAGGGCGATCTCACCAATTACAACCAGCAATTCAATTTCGATCTGACGGCCGTGGGCAAAGACGTCCGGCTGCGTTATCCGCCGGGCGTGAGCTCTACGGCAAATGCCGAACTGCATTGGAGGGGCAGCCGCTCGGCATCAATGATTTCCGGGGAAACCATGGTAAACAAGCTGTCAGTCACCCCCGGATTTGATTTCGGATCTTATTTGGAGAAGAGCCGCCAATCGGCGTCGATCACTCCGGCAAACTCGCCGCTCTACAACGTCAAACTCGACATCGCGGTGCAGACTGCGCCGGAACTTCAGATGAAGACGGCGGTGGCACGGCTTTCGGGCGATGCCGACCTGCGTCTGCGTGGATCTCTGGCGCGGCCCAGCGTGTTGGGCAGAGCCGACATTCTGGAAGGCGATGCCACCTTCAATGGCATAAAATTCCGCCTGGAACGCGGCGACGTGACCTTTGCCAATCCTATCGCCATCGAGCCCCAGGTGAACCTCCAGGCGACCACACATGTCCGCAATTACGATCTGGATGTCACGGTCACAGGCACGCCGGACCGGCTGAATGTGAACTATCGCTCCGAGCCGCCTCTCCCCAAATCCGACATTATCGCCCTGCTGGCGCTGGGCCGCACCAGCGAAGAGTCGGAACAGTTGCAGCAGCAATCCGGCCAGACGCTGTTCACCGATCAGGCGACGAACCTTATCATCAACCAGGCCATCAATCAGGCGATGGGCAACCGCATGCAAAGACTGTTCGGCGTAAGCCGCATCAGGATCGATCCCCAGGGCTTGACCACCGAAACTAATCCCACGGCGCGGGGCCCGCAAGTAACCATTGAGCAACAGTTCGCCAACAATCTCTCTCTTACCTACAGCACAAATGTGTCGCAAAGTTCACAGCAGATCATCCAGGGTGAGTACTATTTCAATCGCAATCTCTCGGTGGTGGGGACGCGCGACCAGAACGGCGTGGTCAGCTTCGATGTGCGAATTCGGCAGCGCAAGAAATAGAGCCTCGCTCGCACTCCAGGATTCATTCTGATGGCCTCCGCTGCTGATTCTTCCATTTACGCGACCCTGCGGCAGCGCATGGTCGATGAGCATTTGCGGGCGCGCGGAATCGCGGACGAGCGCGTTCTCGAAGCCATGGCGCGCGTGCCCAGGCATGAATTTGCGCCCCAGCGCTACCGCGACCAGGCCTATGAGGATCATCCTCTGCCGATTGGCGAAGGACAGACTATTTCGCAGCCCTACATCGTCGCGATTATGCTCGAAGCTCTTTCTTTATTGCCTACCGATCGCGTGCTTGAAGTGGGAACGGGCTCAGCTTACGTGACCGCATTGCTGGCCGAGCTTACGGCAGAGGTGATCTCGGTTGAGCGACACCGCGCACTTGCCGATTCCGCCCGCGAGGTGCTTTCCAGTCTTGGATATCAAAACGTCAGAGTCATCGTTGGCGATGGGAGCCGCGGATTTGCCGAAGCCGCACCCTACAATGCGATCATCGTATCGGCCGCGGCCCCGCAAGTGCCCCAGCAATTCTTGGAGCAAACTCATCATCCCGATTGGCTGGGAGGATTCGCAGCAACTGCAGTTGATTGAAAAGCGCAACGGTCAACTCCGCACCAGCCTGCGTGAGTTGTGCAGGTTTGTGCCACTGATCTCCGACCAGCACGTGTAGGGGCGGACGCCTCGTCCGCTCCGGGAGCGCTGCGAGCGTTTGGGAGCAAATGGACCGGCCCTTCCTTTTTATCGTTAAATTACAATCGAAGTCGTGCCTGTCCTGCACAATCTTCGCGTTACGCTGGAGATGATCAAGTGGGAGCACTCGATTTTTGCGCTCCCCTTTGCGCTCTGCGGGGCCATGCTTGCGGCCGGCGGCTTTCCTTCTCCTCACCAGTTATTGTGGATCATTGTGGCCATGGTCGCGGCGCGCTCGGCGGCGATGGCCTTCAATCGTTGGGCCGACGCTGCCATTGACGCCGCCAACCCTCGCACCAGTTCACGCGCTTTGCCTGCCGGGAATCTCTCTGCGGCTTTTGTCGTTACCTTCGTAGTTGTCTCCAGCGCGATTTTCATTCTGGCGGCCAGCCGGTTGAATCGGCTCACCCTGCTGCTTTCTCCGGTCGCTCTCGCCGTACTCCTGCTCTATTCCTACACCAAGCGCGTCACCCGCTGGTCCCATCTGATGCTGGGATTCGCGTTGGGGATTGCTCCCGCCGCTGCGTGGATTGCAGTGCGCGGGGCGCTCGACCCTCGCATTCTTCTGCTGACCGCAGCCGTTACATTCTGGGTTGGCGGCTTTGACGTGCTCTATGCCTGCCAGGATTTCGACTTCGACTGTCAGGCGGGATTGCACTCAGTGCCGCGCTATTTTGGCATTCCGGCGGCGCTGTGGGTCGCGCGCGCCTTCCATCTGATTATGGTCCTTTTATTAGTAGCCTTGCTGATTTCGTTCGGTTTGGGATTGTGGGCCGGAGTCGGTGTGCTGGCCGTGATCGTGCTGCTGATTTACGAGCACTCCCTGGTCCGCGCGGACGATCTTTCCAAGCTCAATGCTGCGTTTTTCACGATGAACGGAGTGATTTTCACCGGAAATAGCAGGGATCCTTCCGAGCGTGCGATAAGCCGCTGGCGCCTGAACCGAGAACCAGACGCCAGCTCTTCAAATTCCTGCTCGCGACTGGTTAACCTTCAACAGCAGCATGGTCCCGCTTTCCAGCTTCACATTATTCTTATCTGAAGTCATCACCGTCCCTTGCGTTCCGTTGGACGCAGGAGCAAGGGTCAGGTTGGAAATCCCGATCACACCCTGAGTCTGCGCGGTGATAGGTGGGCGTCCGCCATTCGCCGCCTGGTTGTCGCCGGTATCAGCACCGGCACCAGAGCCGGATGCGGAGGGGCTTGGAGCAGGCGGCGTGGTGCCAGAAGATTTGCCTCCAGTCGCGCCCGTTGGGGCTGCCCCGGAAGGCACTCCGGCGGCTTGTTCTTTTCCTGCTGGAGTATTCGCTTCGCTCTGCTGGTTCTGCTGCTGCTGCCCGATTACCGCTTGAATGGACATGGGCATCTGCATGGTGTTGCCGTCCTTGGTGACGGCGTGATCGAAAGCCAGGCCCAACTCGGATTGCTTTTGATCCTTTTCACGTTTTTGCGCTTCCGTTACATGCCCGATCACCTTCGTGTCCTTAGGCACGAGGACATCTCCGCTCTGCGTCTTCATGTCCATGGTGACCTTTGCCACCACCTCGTCACCGGTCTTCGCCTTCTTGGCGTCCACCGTCTTGGTTAGTTGCACCGGGATCACACTGCCGGGCGCGATGCGAGTCGGATGCTGTGCTGGCATCGCGGACTGCGACGTTTGTGGCGCGCTCGTTTGCGCCTGCGGCTGGGGAGTTCCCGAGTTTGACGACGGGCTGGCGTTTTGCGCCAGCGCGACTCCGCACATCAGAGCGATCAATACTGTGGCTTTGAAAACATTCTTCATGAAGCGTTCTCCTTCCACTTTTGCTGGCGAAGGGCGCACCTGGATCCCACCTACATCCAACGATAGATGCAGTTTTCAACAGGAAAGTAGGCCCCGAAGTTGGCCGCGTGCCAACCGTGCGCACGGCAGAGGCATCGGAATAGCATGTTCGGCCGTCTCCTCTTATCTGCTTTGATCGCATGCGGGGTTGGTGCGTGTATTGCCTGCACCAACCAGAATCCCGACCAGATCCGCCAGAAGACAGCCGAGGAAACGGCCGCCGTCAAGCGCGACACGAAAGCCATCGCCCAGGGTCTCAAAGAAGGCCTTAGCAACAAGCGCTCCATCGATCTGAACAAAGCTTCCCGGCAGGACCTGGAATCACTGCCGGGAGTCAACGCGCATCAGGCCGAGCGCATCGTCGCCGAGCGTCCTTTCGCCAATACCCATCAACTGGTAACCCGGCGTATCTTGACCGAAGACGAATACAGCCAGATTCAGGACCGCGTCGTAGTCAACCAGTAGCCGGCTCGCAATGGCCGAGCGGGATGCTCCTGCGATATCATCAAGACAATGGCCGGTTCGCACGCATCCGACGCTTTTCAGACCCATGCCTTTCAGACGGACGATCCGCGCCTTGTGCCCATCTACGACAAGGTGACAACCGGCAAGCGCCTTGATACCGCGGACGCGCTCGCCCTTTACCGCACCGGGGATATTCTTGCGGTCGGCTGGATGGCGAATCTTGTGCGCGAGCGCATGCATGGGGACAAGACTTACTTCAACGTCAACCGCCACATCAATCCCACGAATGTGTGCGTGGCGGCATGCCGATTATGTGCCTTTGGCCGCAAGAAGGACGCGCCCGGCGCTTATACGATGGCGCTGGACGAAGCATTTCAGACCGCTGCCTCCGGGTACTCCGAGGCGGTCACCGAATTTCATATCGTTGGCGGATTGCATCCCGACCTGCCCTTCCAGTATTTCCTCGATCTCTGCGCCGGCCTGAAGCAGCGCTTTCCGCAGGTCCATCTCAAAGCTTTCACCATGGTCGAAGTCGCATATCTCGCCCGTCGCGCCAAACTTTCCATTCGCGAAACGTTGGAGCAACTCAAGGCCTCGGGCGTCGATTCCTTGCCTGGCGGCGGCGCCGAAATTTTCGCCGACCGCGTGCGCCACATTATCTGCGACCACAAGATCGACGGCGACCAGTGGCTGGAAACTGCCAAACTCGCCCACCAGATTGGTCTGAAGTCGAACGCGACCATGCTTTACGGCCATGTGGAGAATGACGATGATCGCGTCGACCATCTGATGAAATTACGCGCACTGCAGGATGAGACCGGCGGTTTCCAAACCTTTATCCCATTGGCCTTCCATCCCGACAACACTCCGCTGCAGCATCTGCCCAAGACCACCGGCATGCTCGACATCAAGCAGATCGCGGTGAGCCGGCTGGTGCTCGACAACTTCCCGCACATCAAGTCGTATTGGCAAATGATGACCGCGAAAATCGCTCAAATCTCGCTGCGCTTCGGCGCCGACGACATGGACGGCACCGTGATTGAAGAAAAGATTTATCACGATGCCGGCGCGACCACCCCGCAGGGCATGCGCCGCGAGGAGTTGGAGCGCCTGATCCGCACCGCCGGTCGTGTGCCCATCGAGCGAGATACCCTGTACCGGCAGGTCACGCGCACCGAGACCTCGGTTACAGTAGCAGTCTAGATTTGCTTGCGCGGCTCCGGATGTTTACTGCTTGGGGCTCGTGGCCAGCTTGTGCAGCTCAGCGGGTGACGCGTTCAGCAGGTTTCGCAAAACCGCCACTTCGGCGGCAATCGCGGTATGCAGGGCTGGATCGACATCCGGAGCGAATAGGGAAGAGTGGTTCGACGGCAGATGTTCTCCTTTGGCTTTCGCTTCGCTAAATTTCTGCGGATCAGCGCCGCCCAGACTGAAGTAAAAACCGGGCACACCCTGCTCGACAAAATATGAGAAGTCTTCCGAAGGGGTGATCGGGCCGGTGATCTCCACGTGATCCTTTCCCAGCGCTGCTTCCAGCGGAGCCCGCAGCCGCTCTGCCAACGCGGGTTCGTTATACACCGCATCGGTTCCTTCGTAATGTTCCACTGATGGCTCGCGCGGTGCCCCCGCAGCTTCTGCTTCTGCTTTGGCGATGCGCGCGATGGCTGCCAGAACCTGCTTGCGAATGTCCTGCTTGTAAGTTCGTATGGTCAGGCCCATCTCTGCTTGCTCGGGAATGATGTTGTTTTTCGTGCCCGCGCGGATATAGCCCACCGTCACAATCGCCAACTCGCCCGGCTTCACCTCGCGCGACGCAATCGTTTGCAGCGAGAGAATGGTCCGCGCTGCAATGACAATCGGATCGATGGTCGTGTGCGGCGCTGCCCCGTGCCCGCCCTTGCCATAAATTGTGATGCGAACGGAATCGGAGTTCGTGTTGTAAATTCCTGGCGTGATGGAAACGGTGCCGGCCGGCAGTTCGTTGCCTACGTGCAGCGCTACGATAGCGTCGGGCTTTGGAAATCGAGTGAACAAGCCAGCTTTGATCATGCCTTCCGCCCCCCCGATCGTCTCTTCCGCGGGCTGGCCGATCAGGATCAGCGTCCCATGCCAGGTGTTTTTGCTGCGCGCCATGATTTCCGCCGTTCCGAGCAGCGATGCCATATGCACATCGTGACCACAGGCATGCATCACCGCCACGTCGCGGCCTGCATCATCCTTGGAATGTATTTTGCTGGCGTAGGGAAGACCTGTACGTTCCTCCACCGGCAGCGCGTCGAGTTCGGTGCGCAGCATAATGATTGGACCATTACCGTTCTTCAGGACCGCGACAACTCCCGTGCCACCGAGGTGTTCTGTGACGTCGTACCCTGCAGCTTTCAATTTCCCGGCCAACTTGGCGGCTGTTTCTGTCTCATGTCCCGACAATTCGGGATGCTCATGCAGATCCAGGTACAGAGAGTGCGCGTCGGGATAAACGCTATCAATTTCTTTTGGCGATGAACTCTGGGCGCAGGCAAAAGCTGCAATCAACACGAGCGGCAGAACCCGTAATGGAGTCATGGCTGGCGATCATAAACTGCTGCGCCGAAAGGCTGCAAACTCCGGAGTATCTCTGCATTCGCAACATGAACGGAGTCTAATTTCCTACACTCGATTTCTGCTTTTGCCTTGTTGAAGCGGGTGTACAATTCGCTTAGAAAGCACTTGGTTGCGCGACTTCGTTAGCAAGGCCGAGGCGCTCATGAACGTTCACGTCAGCTATCGTCTTCCGAAAAATCCCGCCGTTGAAAAAGATGTTCAGCATCACATCGAAAAGCTGGAAAAGCGCCTGCAGGTGTTCCGCCCGGACTTGGTCCACCTGAAAGGTATGGTGGAAGAAGTGTCTCCGCGCGAAGGGACCAGTGTGTCTCTAAATCTGCGCCTGCCCTCCGGACAGATGGCGGTGCAGAATGCAGCTCCTACTGCCACCAGTGCCGTAAAGGCGGCGTTTGAGGACTTGTTGCAGCAGGTCAACAAACATAAGGACCTGTTACGAGCTTCGCACAAGTGGCAGCGTGGACGCCGTGGCGACAACACCCGCCGCGGTGCGCCCGTGAGTGAAGTCCCATTCGAACAGACCCTGGCGGCGGTGTTTCCCGCGACCATCTCGGCCGATGATGTCCGTTCTTATGTGAATGCCAATTTAGCCCGCCTCTCTCGCTTTGTGGAACGCGAGATTTACGTTCGCGAGGCGCAGGGCACGCTTGCCCCGGGTTCGGTGTCGAAAGAAGAAGTGATCGATGAGGCCATCGCAGCCGCTCTGAGCGACAATCAGGAGAAGCCGGAGAAACTCGCGCTCGAGCCCTGGTTGTACCGCCAAGCGTTGCGTGCCTTCGCGGAACTTTCCCGCGGGGACGAGAGCAATGGCAGCGCCGTCCATCTGGAAGATTCCGCGCGGCAGCCCAATGTCCGCGGCAGTGACGAAGCCGAATTGCAGTTTCACCAGCCCGACGAGTCCATCACCGGAGCCTCCGTGATTGCTGATTCCCGCGTAGCGACTCCTGAGCAGATCATGGCATCGGACGAGTTGCTGCGGCTGGTGGCTTCGGCGCTGCGCGACCTCGGCTCGGGCCCGCGCGAAGCCTTCATTCTTTATGCCATCGAAGGGTTCAGTGTTGAAGAGATTGTGGCGATTACCGCTCAACCTGCCGAAAAGGTGCTCGCCTTTGTGTCTGCCGCGCGCGATCACTTGCGCAAGGCGCCCGGGCTGGCCAGGCAGTTCCAGGGCCGGTTCGCTCCAACTGGCGCCGCTTAATCCAAAACCGCAATCATTTGGGGAGATTATCCATGAGTATTTCTCGCGAACAAATCCGTGAACTGGCTGAACTTCAGGACGAAAATTCATGTGCAGTCAGTTTCTACTATCAACCTTCAGCACCCCGGAACAAAGCCCATAAAGAAGACATCATTCTGATTAAAGACCTGGCGCGGGAAAGCCTCCGCCGCATGGAGGACAAAGCTAAACGAGACTGCGCCCGCCAGGACATTGAGCGCATCGTGCGGCTCTCCACCGAACTTCGTAGCAATGGAACTCACGGCAAGGCCGTGTTTGCGTGTGCGGATAAGAATATCTGGCGCGAATTCGACGTCCCGGCAGAACTTGGCAGCACCCAGCTCTTCATCGATCGCCGTTTTCATCTCAAGCCTCTCGCTCGCCTGCTCGGAGCCTCTCCTCTGATGGCTGTCGTGCTTGTGGACAAGCACCGCGCCAGGATTTTCGATCTTCGTTTGGGAGAACTTGTCGAACGCGAGGATTTATTCCACCCGCTTTCGCGCCGAGGACGAAGCGATGGCTTCGGCGGGTACGACGGCGGCCACGCGCAACGCCGCGTAGAAGACGAAGTGCGGCATCATTTCAAGAACGTTGCAGGCCTGTTGAAGGAGTTGCAGGAAAAGGGCGTCTTCGAAAAATGGATTCTTGCCTGCCAGGATGCGCACCGGCCGATGTTCGAATCGCAGCTGCATCCCTACGTGAGCCAGGCATTGATCGGGCACTTCAATGCCGATGTGGGGCACGTCAGCGCCGATGAAATTCGCACGCACGCGCAACAGATTCTCGATCGCTGGCAGGATGAGCGGCGGCAGGACATGATGAGCCAGACCTTGAGCCAGGCTCGCAGCAACGGGCGCGGCGTCACCGGGCTGCGGCG
>QHVR01000232.1 GCA_003223595.1 Acidobacteriota bacterium | reverse complement strand
TTTCAATTGGTGTCATAAGCCACCTCAGCAGAGCCAACCCCAAGCAGTGGTTTCCCTGGCTGGGCCAGTCGCGCAGAAAGTCCACACAGTCCCGGGGGGAAGGCCCTAACGGCACAGATTATAGCCCTGTTGGGAAGGCTTCGCAGGGAATAATCCGCTAGTTCCGGAATGCAGAATGGGACATTCTTCCGTGCGACGGAGGCCATGCGTTTTGCATCCAATCCGGTATAGGACTTCCCTGATGTGGGGGTCGTCATATACATTTGATATAATCGAACAGCTTTAAAGCCAAGGAGATACGATGGCAACCACAACCGTCCCGGAAATCAAGAAAACCGCACCCGTTAGCCTTACCCCTAATGCTGTCACCAAGGTGAAGGAAATTATGGGCCAGCAGAATCCCGTTCCCGCAGGCCTGCGCATTGGCGTCGTGGGCGGCGGATGCTCTGGCTTCTCCTACTCGATGCAGTTCGAGAACGGCGCTGGCATGATGGACAAGACCTTTGAAATGGACGGTCTCAAGGTGTACGTCGACGCTACCTCGGTCATGTACCTCAATGGCTGCGTTGTGGACTACGTCGAAACCCTCGAGGGCGCCGGGTTCAAATTTGAGAACCCCAACGTGAAGAGCACCTGCGGTTGCGGTTCCTCGTTCAACGTGTAACGATTTGAAGGGCCGGCCTCGATTGAGGTGCGGTTTTGCCCCAGAAATAAAAACGGCCTCATCTTCATCCGCGATGAGGCCGTTTTGATTTGCGAATTGAGAGGCGCGCTGCGGAACTACTGCTGCACCGGCGTATCGGTAGGCTGATTTGGGTTCCCAAAACCGTTGTTCGCCGGAGGGCTTGTATTCTGCATCCCGTTCGGCGATCCGAATCCATTGCTGCCGCCCGCGTTGGGGCCATTAATCTGATTATTCAAATTCGGCGTTCCCATCACTCCGAATCCCACCTGCTGCTGATAGGGAGTGGTGATCAGCAATCCACGATCCATGGTTGGATCGTAGACAAATTGCCACTCGTTGTATTTTTTCTTTTTATCAAAGATGCGGATTGTTGGATCCTTACTGAGGCTGGCGACTCCTACAATGGGCGCACCGCCGAAGGTCACATTGCCAAGGCCCCCAGAGCCGCTGCTATTTTCGGACGTGCCTGGGGACTTGGAGTCACTGCCGTCGGATCCGGTCTGGCTGGCGTCTCCGCTTGCAGGCTGGTTCTGCGTTTGGCTGAAGCCGGAATTCGAAGTCCCGCCGAACGCGTTGTTCCCGCCCGAAGCGGGACCCTGCGAAAATCCCGGTGCCCCGTTCAATGGCCCGGTGCTGCCGATCGGACTTGCTCCCGCAATCATTCCCATCCCGTTCAGCGACAATTTGGCCTCGCCGAAATGCAGCAGGCGAAAGTCTTTGTTGTTTAAAGGATCTTTGTAGCGCTTCCGCAGAAAGCGAAGCTGGTTGGTGTTCTCCAGATCCTCGATCTTCGCCGGATAGCGCCCGAATTTCTTGTAATATGCCCGAATCGCCCGCGAATACTGCACCCCCCGGTGGATCATCTCTTCTTCGCGATCGCGCTTGATCTCGAAGGTGATCTCCGGCAAGATCGCCGCCGCGAAGATGGTCATCAGGGCAATGATGAGCAGCAGGGTCAGCATGATGTAGCCTCGCTCACGCTGCCGGAGCCCGATTTTGGAAGTGAGTCTCATGAAATAGTTTTGCAATTTTGTAATTTGGAAATTTTGTAATCTGCGGTGTAGTTGGGATGGCCAGCTTTTCAATTACCCAATTGCAAAATTACCAAATTACAAAATTCTCTTCATCCCTGCGTGAGCGGAATGGTCTGCGGTGGCCCGCTACCTACCACGTCCTGAATCTCCACGGTTGTGTTGGTGATGCGGATGACCTTGTAACGGCGGTCGACAATTTCACCTTCACCGGCGACAAACACATCATCCCCATTCTTCAAGAATATTTTTTTCGGTTCACCCGGGGAACTGGCAAAGCCGTAGAACTTTAGAGGAATAGGTTGCGGCGGCGGCGGAGCCGGAGGGTGCCACTGCTGAGGACCCAGCTGATCGGGACTGACCACGGTTACGACCTTCGGAATCTGCACGTCCTCTGCCTGGGAAACGAAAATATTGCGTCCATTTCCCTGGTATTCGGTCTTCTCGCTGGAGGCCAGCAGATCCAGTTTCAGCGTAGGATCGAGACTCTCGACATTGGAGGCCTTCTTCGAGCCCTTGGCAGCAGCAACCCGCACACCGGGCTTCGGCGCTTTTACCGCCGGGATTACCGGAGAGGCAGCTTGCGCGCTGGAGTCCGGAGTTGACGGAGTCGTGAGCAACGGGATGAACTCGTACGCGAAAAACAGCACGGCCACCACGCCGAGCACGGCCGCCCACGTCGCCTTCTTTTTGTTCTCGAGTCCGAGCTGCACTACGATCCTACCTTCAAATACGTTTCCATTTTCAATGTGAGCTTGACCGGTCCCTGAGGATCGTTACCCAACGTCACACTGTCAATCATAAAGAACATTTCATCGCGCTCGACGGCGTTGATGAACTTCGCCAGCGACGTGTAAGTCCCGGCAAGATCGGCATCGAGTTCCAACGGTTCCAGTCCTGCCAGCGTTGGCGCCGTGTCTTGTGACTTGTAATGCTCTTGCTCGATTCTGACGCCGTTGGCCGCCGCCAGCTTCCCAAGTTCCGTGGCAATTTGCGAATTTTGGGCAGGTAATCGCCGCTTGTAAAAGTCAGTGATCTGCTGATTCGCCAATACAACTTTATTGGGCAGATCTTTCAATGGCGCCACCTGCCGGGTCTTCAGCGTTAGTTCCGTCTGCAGGCGATTGAGTTCCATCCGCCGGGTTTCCGCGGAGCCTATCAGGGGTGAGAAATAGAGCGCGGCTCCGAGTAGATCCAGGCCTGCCATCGCGACCAGGGCAATAGCCAAATGCTTCCGGGTTTGCCGCAGGTCAGGCATTAGTGCTGTAACCCCTTGGCCGCGCTAGTTTTTCCCTTCCGCGTGGGCTTAGCCGGGGTGTTGCCGGGCGCGGGTGCCGTTGTACGGAGATTGTCGCCCAGAAGTTCGGGCACATAGGTGGCTACGATTTCAACCTGCTCCGTATCTCCAGTTTGGGAATCCGCATGAGCCGCTCGCAAAATTGCGGTCTGCGCGAACCGCCGCGACTCTTCCATGCGCCGCGCCAACTCAATAGCCCGGTCTCTCGAGTCGCCTGCCACTACCATCTTCAGCGCCAGTTGATTGTCTTCATTCAACTCGGGGCTGATGGAGACCACATGCACCCGCGGCGGCATCACTCGTTCCAGGCTCTCCAGGACCTTGGTCCAGGAAAATGCCTTGCGCTCGATAAGTTGATTCAGGAACTGAGAATCATCGCGCGTCGTGCGGTTCTCGGGACGATTCAGAAATTGTTGTGCCTGGGTGCGAAGTTGGTCGCGCTGTGCGATCAACGTGCGCTTCTCGCTGATAGCCTGGCGGTCCCGGCGAGCGTTAACAAACCCGGTGATCACCAGTGTCATCAGTATCAAAGTCAGCAGGCCCAGTGCGCCCACGGCCGTACCCCACCGCATCCAGAACTGCCGCGCATCCTCGTACGGCCGACTCGCGAGATTGATATCCAATCGCATATGTACTTCAAATCCTCATCCACTCACAGTGCGGGTGGCTAAGCCAGCAGCGCTCCTACCACTCCGGCCATGCGCCACCGGGGCACGGGATCGCCAGCGCTGTTTCCCAGCTGTCCGGAGGAAACCAGGTCCGCGACTTCTGCTCCAGTGGCCGCTTTCAACGCCGGCGCCGCGCCTCCCGACTCTGGCAGTCCGGATACATAAATCTGTTCAATGTTCAGGTGATACGTGTCCTGGAAAAAGACAATCGACGGATACACTTCCTCCGCTAGTTGCTCCCCGCTGATCGTGACCCCGCGCGAATTCTCCAGTGTGCGGAATAACTGCAGTTGATCTTCATTCAAGATCGCCAGGCTGGTGGTATGTGCATCTACTTTGATGACCAGCGTCGGCTTTTTGCCTTCGGCCGCCCCCAGCGCAGCCAACGTCGAGGGCAGCACGATGCCAGGGTTGAAACCGGCCTCTTTGAATGCCGCCTCGTAGTCGTCAATGACTGTGCCCAAGGCAACCGCCGCTACAACTTTGATCTCGTCGCGAACTTTTTGCGCGTGATAGGAGACCTTCGCCTTGTCTACGTCAAACGGCAGAGACTTCTTGAGGCGAAACCGCACCACCCCGAGCGCCTCTTCCTGATCGGAGGGAAGGGTTTCGAAATCCACGAGCATGATGCGGACCGCGGCGTCGGGAACGATTGCGATCACATCCCTGGAGCGCCCGGCAACTCCGCCCAGCGCGGCCTCGATGCCTTCACGCACCGCGGCGCGTTGCCTGAGATTCGATTCCACAAGGTCGGGAACCACGCTGCCAGGCGCCAATTCCCGCGCGGCCGAGGCTTCGAGGCCGCCGCCGTGCTCCATCACTCGGCCGGCAAGTACACGATCGGCCGCGATCTCACAGGCCAGTTTCGGCTTCGCTGTATTGGTTGAAGTCATTCCCGAGTGCACCGCTGGAACATGTCTCTACAAATCAGAAGCTTTCTGCACAATAAATGCAATAGCCGAAAGGGAACTTCAGCGACCATTTTCACGCTTCTAAGTCGCCAACGTCCTGACACAAAGACGCCCCAGTGAAGGCTGAAACCCTGCCCTTACCGCATTGCCTCGATAAAGGTGACCTTGTTGATCTCTTTGAGCGTCGTCATGCCCAGCCGAACCTTGTCCAAAGCCGACTCGCGCAGGAACCGCATTCCTTCTTCGCGCGCCGCACGCCGAATCTCCGAGGTTGGCTTCTTGGCGAGAATCATCTCGCGCACGCGATCGCTCAAGTCCAGCAGTTCGTGAATAGCAGTTCGCCCGCGGAATCCGGTGCCGGCACATTCAATGCATCCCGGACCTTCGTACAGCGGCACCTTGCCCCATTGCACCGGGTCGAGCCCGCTGGCTTCGAGCACCTCAGGCGGATAATGCACCTCGGTGCGGCACGAATCGCAAATCAAGCGGACCAACCGCTGTGCCAGGATGCAGTTCAGGGCGGACACAAAATTGTAAGGCTCCACGCCCATATTCAGAAATCGTCCGATCACGTCCACCACGTTGTTGGCGTGGACGGTGGTGAATACCAGATGGCCGGTTAGCGCGGACTGAATGGCAATCTGAGCGGTTTCAGTGTCGCGGATTTCACCGACCATGATCTTGTCCGGGTCGTGGCGCAAAATCGAACGCAAGCCGCGGGCGAAGGTCAGTCC